>NZ_LZGZ01000291.1:0-508 GCF_001690515.1 Gilliamella sp. Fer4-1
TAAAGTGCAGGAACCTGTTTATTATTTATAATTATATACTAATAATCAGAGAAAGTGCAGAGTACATTTTTTTATGATGCAATAAGACTAAGGTGAAGTTTATGTCAAATGCGATTAATTATGACGAATTTAATGGTCAACTAATTCAAAATAAAATAGGTATTACCGCAGCCGAACTGCACGGTTTTCTTTCAGGCATATTAGCTGGCGGTAATTTTGATGAAAGCTGGCATTCATTGGTTGAAGATATGTTAAATAATGGTCAAAAAATACCTGCCTCATTGGATGAAAAAATAAGCCATCTTTATACACTTACCAAACAACAATTCTTTGAAGAAGATTTCAGTTTCCAATTATTACTAAGTGATAAGGATTTATATGCACAGCTTGATGATCTAGTCGGCTGGGTGAATCATTTCTTGCTTGGCATTGGACTTGTACAACCTAAAATTAACCACATTAAAGGTGATGTTGGTGAGGCTATTTATGATCTTCGCCAAATTGTTAA
>NZ_LZGZ01000292.1:0-14024 GCF_001690515.1 Gilliamella sp. Fer4-1
CACTTTATAAACTCATCATCCGTTAAAACGCGTAATGGTTGCATATCACTTTCACCTTTTATAACCAATGTAGGATCTGACCGTAAACAAGCACCGCCATAATGCCCACCAACAGTAAAAGTACATAACTGTAGATACCGATCATCGACCTTAGGTAAACACCATAATTCTTGATAGATGTTTTCTTGTTTTGCAAATTTACCCTGTGTTTTATCAAGCACTTGTTCTTTACTATTGACTAATTCAATATTGCTACCCCGCCGTCCTGCAATCGGTTTAATAGCATAACCTTTTTTAATTAGGTTTTCATTAAGTTCAAAAGTCGATTCTAATAAGTAACGGTGGTTAGGGAATAATGACCATAACACAGGTAAAATAGCTTTATTACTTGGAATAACCGTCCATAATGGCTCAAAAACAGACACTTCTGGCCGTAACAATACATCAATTAATCTTACAGCATTTTCTGGATGCCCTGTACGAATAGGTAATCCAGCAACTTGTGCTTCACTTTCTTCTCGAAGCTGTTCTAAAACCGTTTCCCAAGCCCATGTTTTCCAGACACAAGTTATTTGACGGCCTTCATCATCCACAAGCCGCCCACGTTTATCCCAACATAGCCCATTAAGGCCCCGTAAAATCTTACTACTAAATCCAGCTTGAGTAAGGGCACTTTGCATAAATAGTGCATGATAATTTTCTTCACTATCATTGTCTTGCATGATATGAACAAAAGGTTCGGCATCACTATGCACCCAACAGTTAGCTAAAGAATTAAGTAGGCCACAACTAGGATCAGCTCCTCGGTTTAATCCCGCTTGGATTGCCCATTTTTGTAAAATATGCCCCGCTTCCGTATGGCAAGAGGCCGAATCGGCATTATATTCATAAACTTTAAAGCCACGCTCATCCATACAGAAATCTAATCGTCCAGTAATCATTTGATAACGGCGTTGCTGCCAAGAAAGACGTAATCTTGGCCATAATATTTCAGGAACATTAAAATTAATTAATAAATTATTATCCTTTAACACCTTGTCGGTAGCATGTAAATACATTAAATGTAACTCGTTTGTTGCCCGAATTAACTCTTGTTCCGCACTTTCTGAAATGGTGAAATAACGATATTGATCATCATGGCTAATCGCATGACCTGCTGCTAATACATACGCATTTTCTAATGGGTCTGATTCATTTAACCATTTTTTAGCAAATTGGCTTTCATTTTTAATATGAGCACTGTGGATTTCCAGTAAAGGCTTAGGAATTGTTGGTTGTGGTAAAGTATATTCGGTTTTGTCAGTTTGAATCATCCAACCTAAGATTTTCGTGTCATCAAACGTATCATGTAATTGATAGCCCTCATTGCTCACTGTCATTTTAAGTTCGCGCGTCCATTGTTGCCCAATGGGTAAGCGGGTATGTATTACATTTTGCTCAGCTATCCTAATTTTATCTTCAAACACTTCAGTAATAACAGCGACATGACCTGTTCTATCAAATACACCGCCATCATCCCATATCAATAAAGATCCTGCTTCTGGTATTTTTTTACTGCCATTAGCATACGCCTGTAAAGGTAAAATGGCTTCGTTAACAACTTGCCTTAAAAAGCGTAGTGAAAAAATTTCGTGAGCCATACCCACATCAGTAAATACAATACCGTAATTTAAGAATAAAAATCGCCTTGCAAATTCAACACATTGCCATTTATATCCCATATACTCATACCCAGAATAGCTACGAAATGATGCATCAGTCGGGTATTGGGTTCGATCCAATGTTTCATAATCAGAAGAATAAATGGCAACGCCACCTGGCGCATAACCTAATAATGTTCCGAAAGGTTCTTTATCGCTGAGCTGAGATAACATATTGTATTAACCTTATAGAGAATGAATAGCAAGATACATTTATCAAGCTGTTAGAATTTTCTTATCATAGATCAAATTATAGCCTTTAAAAAGCAATGTTTATATTTCATTACTTGAAGAAGACTAAATTGCCTATATATAGTGACTATTCTTAGTAGTCTTACTGATACATTGCTCCAATTAAGTGAGAAAAATACAATTATGCAAAAAACAAAATTAAATGAATTATTAGAGTTTCCTTGTTCTTTTACCTATAAAGTCATGGGAGAAGCAAAGCCAGAGCTGGTAGATAATGTGGTATCAGTGATTCAACGCCACGCTCCTGGTGATTATACGCCATCAATTAAACCAAGTAGCAAAGGTAATTATCATTCTGTGTCAATTACTATTAATGCCACTCATATTGATCAGGTTGAAAATCTTTATAAAGAATTAAGCGAAATCGATATTGTTAGAATGGTTTTATAATATTTTATTTTTTATTAAAAATAGAGTCTTATTTCCACAAATAAGGCTCTCTATTGATTATAAAATAGGTTGAGTTGAATCAATATGATAGCTAAAAAATTGAGTAAAATCGATATTTTACCAAAAACAAAAACTTCAATAAAATCAATGGCTTTTCTGAATGTTTTTTTAGTGAAGTTTATGATATATTGGCTTTTAGTTTATTGTTGTATAAATAGAAAAATTAACCTAATGAATTAAAAAAGCGCAAGATAATGTTAACCCACTTGCACTTTTAATTGATAACGAATTATCCCAAAATTTTTGCTAATTCTTCGGTTACTTGAGCGACAGGCTGTGTTCCATCAACACGGAAATACTTTGTGCGTCCTTCTTTTGCTTCATGCTGATAATAATTAATAAGTGGTTTAGTTAAATCGTGATATTCAACAAGACGTTTACGAACAATTTCTTCACTATCATCTTTACGAATAGTTAATGGTTCACCGGTTACATCATCAACATTTTCGATTTTTGGTGGATTATGGCGAATATGATATACACGTCCTGAACCAGCATGAATTCGACGACCGCTCATACGATCAATAATCACCTCATCAGGCACATCAAATTCAAGGACATAATCAACATTGATTCCAGCATCTTTCATTGCATCCGCTTGTGGAACCGTACGAGGAAAACCATCTAACAAAAAGCCATTTTTACAATCACTTTCAGCAATGCGTTCTTTAACTAAAGCAATAACTAGCTCATCAGTAACAAGCTTACCACTATCCATTAACTCTTTTGCTTGTAAACCTAATGGGCTACCTGATTTTACTGCTGCACGTAACATATCACCCGTTGAAATTTGGGGAATACCGTATTTTTGCATAATAAATTGTGCTTGAGTTCCCTTTCCTGCTCCTGGTGCGCCTAATAAAATAATTCGCATAAAATAACCTCTTATGGCTTTAAATATAGATACAATTTTCTATTCTGGTAAATAATGAAATATCACTTTACTGCTGGAGATTAAGCCATCAGTGTGACAAATATAGTTTATAGCGCCACAACCTTTAACCATTTGAGCACTCTGCTGGCAAATCGGGCAGACATACTGTTCTAGGTAATGCTGTTTGCAATGAGGACAGTCGTAATGTTGTGGCGACACAGTATTCATTTTATTATGGCATTTTGGACAAATACCTTCTTGCCCGCCATCAACGCTCTTTTTTGTTGTCATCAGCTATTTACGACCTCGTACATGTTTCATTAAACGGCGACGTTTACGTTGTTGAGAAGCCGTCAAACTATTCTTACGCCCTTCAAATGGGTTGGCACCTTCTTTAAATTGAATTCGAATTGGTGAACCCATAATTTTTAACGATCTTCTAAAGTAGTTCATTAAATAGCGCTTATAAGAATCGGGTAAATCTTCAACTTGATTACCATGAATCACCACAATTGGTGGGTTATAACCGCCCGCATGTGCATATTTTAATTTAACGCGGCGTCCCCGTACCAAAGGTGGCTGATGATCGTCCTGCGCCATTTGCATAATTTTGGTTAATAAAGCGGTATTAACTCGACGTGTTGCACAATCATAGGCTTCTTGAATGGAATCAAATAAATTACCAACGCCACTGCCATGAAGTGCCGAAATAAAGTGTACACGCGCAAAATCAATAAAATCTAACCTATCATCTAACGTTGACTTTACTTGCTCTTTAATATCTTGAGATAAACCATCCCACTTATTAACGGCTATCACAAGTGATCGCCCACTATTAATAATAAAACCAAGTAATGATAAATCCTGATCAGATATACCTTCTCTGGCATCTATAACCAAAATAACAACGTTAGCATCTTCAATTGCTTGTAATGTTTTAATAACTGAAAATTTTTCGACAGTTTCGGTAACCTTTCCGCGTTTACGAACACCTGCGGTATCAATCATGACATATTCACGATCATCACGTGTCATAGGTATATAAATACTGTCACGCGTTGTACCCGGCATATCATAGACAACAACGCGTTCTTCACCTAAAACTCGATTAGTGAGTGTTGACTTACCAACGTTCGGTCTACCAACAATAGCAACTTTGATTGGCTGGTTAATCAGTGACTCAGCATCATCTTCAACATCATCATAAGCGTCAAGAAGCTCATCATCGGTAGGCTCATCAGACAAAACCTCATGCTGATCACTTTCAAAATGAAAAATAGGATCTAATACCGTTTCGATTAACACATTAACACCACGACCATGACTTGCTGCAATCGGATGAATGTTACCTAATCCTAAACTATAAAAATCAGAAATTGCGCTATCAGCATCAATACCATCAATTTTATTAGCAACTAAAAATGTTGCTTTTTGACGAGAACGAAGATGTTTAGCAATGGCATGATCAGCAGGCATAGCTCCAGCTCTTGCATCAACTAAAAAAAGCACAATATCTGCTTCTTCTATTGCTTGTAGGGATTGTTCAGCCATAAAGCTTTCAACCCCATCCTCGGTGCCATCAATACCACCAGTATCAATGACGATATATTCATGCCCTTTGATCTCTGCGCGTCCATACTTACGGTCACGCGTTAATCCTGGGAAATCAGCTACTAAGGCATCTCGAGTTCGAGTTAATCGATTAAATAAAGTCGACTTTCCAACATTCGGACGACCAACTAGTGCGACAACAGGTATCATATTTATTCTCAATTACTTTATTTTTTTGTGAATGCGTAAATATCACCATTTTTAGCCTGAACAATAATTTTATTATCCACAACTAATGGTTTCGAAATTAATCCACTACTACTGACTTTTGTTTTAGCAACAATTTCGCCATTTTCAGCATTCAACCAATATAAATAACCTTCAAAATCACCAAATACAACATAATTCTGGTAGATAACAGGATCTGTTAACTGGCGATGTAAAAGGCTTGTTTGAGTCCAAAGCTCAGCTCCACTGTTCTTAGCAATCGCTTGAACATTATCATTTTGATCAATAACAAATAATTGATGTGTATCAACCGCAAAGTTATGAATAGAGCCAAGTTCTTTGTGCCAAACAGGCTGACCATTACTTAAATCAAGTGCAACAACACTACCATTATAACCAACAGTATAGACTAAATTACCTTCAACTACAGGACTAGAGTCAACATCATTTAATTTAGCAATTTCAGTAGAGCCTGATGGCTGAGAAATACGTTGCTGCCAAATTAATTGACCGTCGTTAATATAGTAAGCATTTACTCGACCATTATCATCGCCAACAATGGCTGCACCATGGGCAATCGTTGGTGTAGAGTTACCTCTTAACGACAGTGCAGGGACTTCGAAAGAAACATCCCATAAATTATCACCGGTATCGCGATTAAGACCTTGCAAAATACCACTTGCTGTATGAATGATTAATTTGTCTTGAGAAGATACAGGGCGAGCAAGCACTTCACCTTTTACAGGTTTTTCCCAGACCACTTTCCCATCTAAGCGATCTAATGCATATACAACAGCGCGCTCACTACCTACATAGACATATTTATCATCGGCACTTACGCCCCCTGAAAATAGTGCGGTTTTACTACTAAAAAGGGTGCTTTGAGATAAATTTACATCCCATATAGTATTACCGCTAGCTAAATCAATGGCTTTAACTTGTCCACTACGACTGGCGACGTAAATAGCATTATCATAATTACTTGGTCCTAATAATGAGTAAATATGAGTATTGCCAGCCGTACTATTTTTCCACACTTGTTGGATAGAAAATTGGTTATCCACTTTCGGTGAAGGTGAAATTTGAACAATTTCTTCTTCCCCACCGAATAAAGAGCACCCAGCAAGTGAAAACATTAAAACACCAGTAAAAAGATATTTTGATAACTTCATTGTATAGCCCCTTATCGCAGGATAATTAATTTTTATTTTCGTCAGTTACAGCTTGTTTTGCCTTAGCTTCTTGTTCTGCCTTTTCTTTAGCTGCTTGGGCTTCTTGTTCAACTTGTTGTTTTGATTGCAAATATTCAGTTTGATTCAACTTCATTTTAATATTTCCTTCTAAATCTTTGGTTGGATTAGAAGTTAGAGCAACGTTATAAGCGTTAACTGCGTCTGCATAACGCATCATTTTAAATAACACATCACCACGGATATCATTAACAACAGCTCCCCAACTTTCGCTCGTTACATTGCTTAACGATGTTAAACTGTCTTGATATTGACCTTGTTGGTACTGTAAGCGTGCAATACGAATATGGGTAATGGTTCTGACCGGCTCTGAATCGGTTTTCTTTAATACATCAGATAATAATGCTTGTGCACCAGGGTAATCTTTTAATACTTCAACATAAAATTTTGCAGCGCGTAAATTCGCAAACACACTATAAATAGTATCGTCATCTTTCGCAAAAGAAACCAATTCATTAACTGAATCTGGCTTATTATCATCTAATTGAGTAAGTAATTGCTCATATTTATCTGATGATTCTATCGCTTTTTCAGCTTTACAAGATTGCCAATAACGCCAGCCATAAAAAGCGAATAATCCGATCACAAGAACCGCAACCATAATTTTCCATGTTTTAGCAAAAAAGCCCTTTATCTCTTCAAGTTGTTCTTCACTCGATAATTGATGACTCACGTTTTTCTCCTATTTTTTACTTAATTGACAAGCAAGTTTGAACTACGTCTTTTTGTGCAACTTCAACTTGTTCGCCTGTTTGTAAATTTTTAATCATTACTGAATGATTAGCTAGTTCATTTTCACCAATGATAACAGCTATTTTAGCACCTAACCTATCGGCTTTAGCAAATTGTTTCTTAAAATTACTACTACCGTAATTTGTCATAATTCGCCAATCAGGTAGACCATCACGCAACAGCTCAGCAACACTCTGTGTGGCTGCAATTGTCTTCTCATCACCAGATGATATCATATAAATATCAATCGAATTATCGCAATTTAATGTTGGATTAACCGCCTGAACTAATAACACTAAACGCTCAACGCCCATGGCAAAACCAACAGCTGGTGTTGGTTGACCACCCAGTTGACTGACCAGACCATCATAACGACCACCACCACAAACGGTACCTTGAGCACCTAAACTGCTTGTGACCCACTCAAAAACAGTACGATTATAATAATCTAACCCACGAACTAATCTTTGATTAATATTGTATTTGATTCCAGCATTATCCAATAATCGACATAAACCTTCAAAGTGAATTTTTGACTCTTCATCTATATAATCAAATAGTTGAGGAGCTTGGTTTAGTAGCTCTTGTACCACTGGATTTTTTGAATCAAGTACGCGTAATGGATTAGTATACATTCTACGCACACAGTCTTCATCCAATTTATCTTTATATTGTTCAAGAAAAGCAACGAGTGCATTTCGATAATTGGCTCTGGCTTCTAACGAACCAATTGAGTTTAGCTCAAGAGAAGTATATTGTTCAATACCAAGCGCTTTCCAAAAACGAGCTGTTAATAAAATAAGCTCCGCATCAATGTTTGGACCCTCTAGTCCAAATACTTCTATACCAAATTGATGAAATTGGCGATAACGTCCTTTTTGAGGTTTTTCATAACGAAAAGCTGGTCCTAAATACCAAAGGCGTTGCTCTTGATTGTAAAAAAGACCATGCTCAATCCCCGCACGAACACAACCTGCGGTGAGTTCTGGGCGCAGTGTTATACTTTCATCATTACGATCGTTAAAAGTATACATCTCTTTTTCAACAATATCAGTGACTTCACCAACAGCTCGCTTAAATAGTGCCGTATCTTCAACAATCGGTGTTCTAATTTCGTTATAACCATAGCTATTTAATACGCCTTTGACAATTTTTTCAATTTGTTGCCAACTTGCACTATCTGTTGGAAGTAAGTCATTCATTCCTCGTATTGATTGGATCTTTTTCTCAGTCATTTATTTATTCGCTATTTAGTAAAATTATAATTCAGTTGCTGCAATTCTATTTTTCAACATGGATGCTTTAGCACGAATTTTAGCTTCTAATTCATCAATCATCTGTTCATTATTGATACGGCCAATGCGCACACCATCTTCATAAAAACCACTTTTGTTATGACCGCCAGCAACTCCCATAGTTGAAGCTAATGCTTCCCCTGGACCATTGACCACACAACCAATAATAGATACATCCATTGGTGTAATAATGTCTTCCAATCGCTGTTCTAGTATATTGACTGTATTAATCACATCAAACTCTTGGCGAGAACAGGTTGGGCATGCAATAAAATTAATACCCCGAGACCGTATACGCAGTGATTTTAATATATCAAAACCGACTTTAACTTCCTCAACAGGATCTGCGGCTAAAGATACTCGGAGCGTATCGCCGATGCCTTCTGATAACAATAACCCTAATCCAATCGCCGATTTAATAGCACCACTACGCACGCCACCTGCTTCAGTTATACCTAAATGTAATGGTTGCTTAATTTGCTTAGCTAACAATCGATAAGCATCCACTGCAGTAAATACATCTGAGGCTTTTACACTCACCTTAAACTGATCAAAATTAAACCTATCAAGTATATCAACATGGCGCATTGCTGATTCAACAATCGCTTTTGGGGTTGGCTCCCCATATTTCTCTTGGATATCTTTTTCCAGCGAGCCCGAATTAACACCAATGCGTATAGGAATATTTTTATCTTTGGCACAATCAACAACAGCCCTAATTCTTGACTCATTACCAATATTACCAGGGTTAATTCTCAAACAATCAACACCATATTCCGCCACTTTCAAAGCTATACGATAATCAAAATGAATATCAGCAATGAGCGGAACTTTAGATTGTTGTTTAATAAATTTAAATGCCTCTGCTGCATCCATCGTTGGAATGGAAACACGCACAATATCCACACCAACACGCTCAAGCGCTTGAATTTGGGCTACGGTTTTTTCTACATCAGTGGTGCGAGTATTTGTCATCGATTGAACCGCAATTGGCGCTCCGCAACCAATAGGGACATTACCGACATAAATTCGGGTAGATTCTCGTCTAAAAATTGGCGAATCTTGATGGCTCATACACTCTTAACTATATTACAAAATAACTAGCCAGCAATCTTAACAAGATTTAAGACAAATGTCTGTATGAGAATAAGAAAATTTGCTAACTATTAACACGAGTAGATGAGGATGGTGAAATATAATGGCTTACTTCAATAAGGTTATTTTTACTTTCTTTATTCACATAATATAACGTTATACCGAGAGCACAAAAAAGAATAAATAATCCAATAAAAATAAAGGGGAGCTTCCCTGGCTTTTTAGTTATAAATGCTTGCGTTTGGTATTTCTTTTGCTGAGATTTAGATTGTTGGGTTAACTCATCAATATAAGGTTGATACTGATCAACAGGTAAACCGACAATATCGGCATAAGATCGAATATAACCTTTTACAAAAACAAGAGGAGCGTGAGGCAATTGGTCTTTTTCGATATCAGCAACTACCGTTTTCCGCACATGAATTTTATTGGCAATATCATCTTGAGTTAATCCCATTTGTTCTCGTAAATCAGTGAGCATCACTCCTAGTGAAATATTGTCCATTATCCCCTCATAAACTTAATACTAACCGTTGTAAAACACCTTCTTTACATATTCTACAACTAATCAATTTTTTTTGCATTAAACCATTGTGTTGGTTTTTCAATTTCATGTTGTGCTGCCACTAATTGTAACTCATACTCATCTTGTCTTAACGTTTCAAGCATAACAGCATAGACAGCTGAAGTAGTATGTTCTAAGGCTTCGACCAATGATTTTCCCAGTAAAATATTAGCTAAAAATAACCCGCTAGTCATATCGCCAACACCAACTGGTTGCCTTACGCCAAAATCAACTAATGGACGATCAATATGCCATGCTTCGTCTTTAGTTACAAGCAACATTTCAAAACGATCATTTTTATAGCCAGCTCTGCTTAAATGTTTAACTAAAATAGCTTTAGGTCCTTTTTTGCATAGCTCACGGCAAGCTAAAATCGCTTCGTCAACATTATTAATCCGTTGTTTACCATTTAGCTCTTCAAGTTCTAAGATATTTGGTGCCATCATATCTGCCATAGGCAGTGCTGTATTGCATAAAAATTCAGATACCCCAGGAGCAACAAAGCATCCTTTTTCTGGATGTCCCATTACAGGATCGCAAAGATAGATGGCATCAGGGTTGACAGCCTTTACTTTTTTAACTATTTCAATAATGGCATTACCTTGCTCTGGCGAGCCCATATAACCACTTAACACCGCATTACAACGTTTTAATTCATCAATCTCATTGATCCCATCGGCAATCTCGGTTAAATGAGACGCCGACATTACCGTTCCAGTCCATTGGCGATATTGAGTATGATTAGAAAATTGTACGGTGTTTAAAGGCCAAACATTGACACCTAATCGACGAATAGGAAACTCAGCTGCACTATTTCCAGCATGACCAAATACCACATGAGACTGAATCGATAAAATATTTTTCATGAAATTAGCTCCAAATTAACAAGCAGTAATATTTTTTACCACGACGAAGTAAAGTATAACGATTAAAGAGCTTATCGCTATCAGCAAAACGGTAATCTGTTGTTGTATTACGTTCACCATTAATAGAAATAGCATTAGATTCAATCATCGTTCTTGCCTGCCCTCTTGAAGGTGCAAACTGTGCATTAACGATCGCTTGTTGTAAATCAACATCCGAACCAACGGCTAGCGTTGGCATACCGTCTTGAGCTAATTGTTCAAAATCAGCTTCTGATAGGTCAGCTAATTTACCAGAAAATAAACTGTCTGTAATACGTTTTGCCGCAACCAGACCCTCTTCACCATGAACAAGGCGCGTAACTTGCTCAGCAAGCACATATTGAGCTCTTGGCGCAACACCACTATTTTTATCTTCTTCTTCCAAGGCATTAATTTCACTTAATGGCATAAATGTAAAGAATTTTAAGAATCGATACACATCAGCATCTGCCGTATTGATCCAGAACTGATAGAATTTATAAGGGCTTGTCTTTTTCGGATCTAACCATACTGCACCACTTTCTGTTTTACCAAATTTGGTACCATCTGATTTAGTGATTAGCGGTACAGTCAAACCATAAACCTGTTTTTGATGTAAGCGACGGGTTAAATCGATACCAGCAGTAATATTACCCCACTGATCAGAACCACCAATTTGTAAAACAACATCATGCGATTTATTCAAACAAGCAAAATCATAAGATTGTAATAAACTATAAGAAAATTCAGTAAATGAGATCCCCGCCTCATCGCGATCAATACGTTGTTTAACTGATTCTTTATTGATCATCGCATTAACCGAGAAGTACTTGCCAATGTCACGTAAAAAGGTCAGTACATTCATACCACTAAACCAATCATAGTTATTGGCAACAATGGCTGCATTTTCACCACAATTAAAATCAAGAAATGGAGAAACTTGCTGTTTAATTTTTTCACTCCATTCAACCACTGTTTCTTCAGTATTAAGTTTACGTTCAACCGCTTTAAAACTTGGATCACCAATTAATCCTGTTGCCCCACCGACTAAAGCTACAGGCTTATGGCCTGCTAACTGAAATCGTTTTAAACAAAGTAATGGGACTAAATGGCCGAGGTGTAAACTATCTGCAGTTGGATCAAAACCACAATAAAGCGCAATTGAATTTTGCTCAATTTGTTCTACTAGCGCTTTTTCATCGGTAAGTTGAGCAATCAGCCCACGTTCCTGTAGTTGTTTGATCACATTTTTTGTCATGATATTTTACCTATTAAATTTATTACGTTTATATTCTAGTTTAAATAAAATGTTATTCTGTTTTGTTATGATAACGTTTATACGCTTGTTTGAAATGATCTTCCACTATATTGTTAGGTTTCTTATCAATAAGACTAACAATAATAATTGCTATAGAAGAAAAAACAAACCCAGGAATAAGTGAATAAAGATTAAACCAATTAAAATTAATCCATAGCAATACCGTTACAGCACCTGTTATCATTCCAGCTAGAGCACCATTACGAGTCATACGAGACCAAAAAACAGAAAATATGATTATAGGTCCAAATGCCGCACCAAATCCAGCCCAAGCGTGACTCACTAAATCAAGTACGCTATTATTTGGATTAATGGCTAATAAAATAGCAATAACTGAAACTAACAACACCATAATACGACCAACCCAAACAAGTTCTTTTTGTTTTGCTTTCGGTCTAAAAAATGCACGATAAAAATCTTCTGTTAGTGCACTTGAACAAACCAGCAATTGGCAACTTAATGTACTCATTACTGCCGCTAAAATAGCCGCTAGCAAAATACCAGCAATCCAAGGATTAAAAAGCAACTTAGATAGCTCAATAAAAATACGTTCATGTTTACCATTATTAATCAAATAAGCTAAATCTGGATGATGAGCAAAAAAGGCAATACCAAAAAAGCCAACGGTAATTGCACCACCTAAGCATAAAACCATCCAAGTCATACTAATTCTACGCGCGTTTCTCATAACTTCATGAGAATCAGCCGCCATAAACCTAGCTAAAATATGAGGTTGACCAAAATAACCAAGCCCCCAACCTAATAAGGAAATAACAGAAATAAAATCCATATGAGCCAATAAATTGGTATAATCAGGGTTAAGTGATTCAATATATACCATTGCATCAGAAAAACCACCTGCATTTACCATAACCATAATTGGCGTTAAGATAAGGGCGAACATCATCAAACTAGCCTGAATGGTATCTGTCCAACTTACTGCTAAAAAACCACCAATAAAGGTATAGATAATTGTTGCACCAGCACCAGCTAACATAGCCCAGCCGTAACTCATACCAAATGTACTTTCAAATAACTTTGCTCCAGCAACCACACCCGAAGCACAATAAATGGTAAAAAAGATAAGAATAATCAAAGCTGAAATAATGCGAAGCAAAGAACTTTTATCATCAAATCGCCGCGCAAAATAATCAGGTAATGTTAAAGAGTTATGATTGACTTCAGTAAAAACACGCAATCGCCCAGCAATCAATAACCAATTGAGGTATGCGCCAATGATAAGTCCAATGGCAATCCAACTTTGAGAAATACCAAACAAAAAAACCGCGCCTGGTAACCCCATCAGCAACCAGCCACTCATATCAGATGCACCCGCCGAAAGCGCAGTCACAACACTACCAATACGACGCCCACCTAAAATATAGTCACCAAAATTCTGCGTTGATCGAAACGCAAAATAGCCAATCGCAATCATTCCTAAAATGTACACAGCAAAGGTAACAATCATGGGTAAGGACATATTAAAAAAAACCTTATTTGATGAAATTAAAAAGAGTCGGCTAGCTTACCATAAAATCAGCATGCTAAAAAGACAGTGATGATGAATGTAAATACGCAAATAAATAAAACCGATATAATTTTTCAAATAAATTCAAATCACAATCTGTAATTTCGTACACTATCAATTAGTACACTACCAATTTTATTGTTTATAACTCTAGAAAAACTAACAATGACCTACAGATAAACAATAAATAAAAGTATATAATATGTCTAAATAACTTTTAATATCATTATTTCGTGAAACAATTAACCCGAATCCAAATTTTAGAAAGACTAAAGGATCATATTAAAGATCCAACAACAGAG
>NZ_LZGZ01000293.1:0-2218 GCF_001690515.1 Gilliamella sp. Fer4-1
TTCCTTGACAGGAATACCTGCTTCAGCTTCTTTTAAAATAGCGACGATTTGATGTTCAGTCATTTTTTTCATAATTGAATCCTCTTTTACTTTTATCATAGAGAATTTTCTACTTTTTTGCTGTACTATTTTAGGGGGTAGTTACAAGGTGGTTTATATCCCGTTTATCTTACTGATAAAAAGATTATTAATTCCCCTAAAGGCTAAGTCACTTCATCATTTAATTAGGTTTTAACTATTAAGAAAGTACCCTTTGGGTGCTTTCTTCTATCTATTCCAAAAGAACCTCATGATTTGTAATACGACGAGAGAAGTTATGTTTGGTGTGTAAAACAAATATAACTAAGTATTTTTTTAATACCTAATTAGGTATATAATTAAATGAGTTAAATTTCCAATAAGGAGTCTATGATGCAATTAAGTGGACAAGTTAAATCTATCACGTATTTGAAAAATAATACAGGCGAAGTCATGAGCAAGTTAGCAGAGGAACGTCAACCCTTTGTTATTACACAAAACGGTGAAGCTAAAGCCGTTTTAATGGAAGTTAATGATTATGACGAGCAAATGCACAAAATTGCAATGTTACAACGGTTGCTTGTTGCTGCTCAAGAAATGGAACAAGGGCAATATCGTTCAGTCGATGAAGTCTTTGATGAAATTTTAGCGGCAGACAGCGAGAATTAACGATGACGGTTAATTATAGCGTAGTCATTGTTAAAAGTGCAGAACGAGACATTAAGCATATTTATAATTACATCAAAAAAAATGATTGTATTGAAAATGCAAAATATGTGTTTAATCAACTTTTAAAAACTATTAAAACACTTGAAATGTTTCCTCAACGATGTGCAAATCTAGCAGAGTTTTATGGTACTCAGAAGGTTAGTTATCGGGAAATTAGTTTTAAAGTCTATCGAATCATTTATCAAATTAATGAAAACAAAAAAATAGTAGTTATTCAAATGGTGATAGATGGTCGTCGAAATTTAAAACCAATACTAGAAGAACGTTTCAAATAACAATCAATTTATATAATACTAATGCTCACTTGTGGGCATTAGTATTATAACTCCATTTTCACATATAAAAATAAACATTCCCTATTTTCTATTTAACCTCGTTCAAAACGCCTAATTCCGTTTAAATCTCATGCATTGCAATTACATTGAAGGCAATCCATGAGAATCAACCCTATATTACTTATCATCAGCTTACTGCTATGCAGCTTAAATGCTTACGCTTCAGTCACTATCGTGACGGACAGTGTACATCCTCTGCACAATATCCCCGATAATGCCAAAATCATTATGCTGGATGACAGCATCAAGCTTCATGCTTCCTTATCTGACAATCTGCCAAATGATCCTGTACAGGCTGAACAACTCGTCAAAGAACGATTAACGACGTTAGGAAGCAGCTACCAAAAAACATGAAACAGACTTTACAAGATGCATTAGCGGCTTATCAATTAGGTGTTATTAAAATTCCCGCGGTGATTCAAGATAATCGCTATGTGGTTTATGGCAAGTCCGATGTTTCGATTGCTTTACAGCTTATCAAGCAGCGAGGTCAGGATGAACCTTAAACAGACCTCAATGATGTTATTAACGACCCTTTTTGTGACCTCTAGCGTTAATGCCAAAATTAACACGGTCAGTATTTCTGCCTCAATACTGTCTCCCGATTGCATTGGACAGGCTACACTAATTAGTACCAGTTTAATAAGGTCATTGTGATGATAACTAAAAAATAAAAGGAACCAACAATGACAAATCTCATTTCAAGAAGAGAAAAACGCAGTTTTAGTAATGAATTTAAAAAACAGAGGGTAATGTTATACCAAAATGGCAAAAAACGAGCGGATATTGTCACCGAATAAAACCTGACTAAATCCGCATTAGATAAGTGGATAAAGCAATATCAAACCACTGGTGAGTTTACAGCTCAAGCTAATCGTAGTGCTCAAGAAAATGAGCTCATAGCCCTACGTAAAGAGAATAAGCGATTGTTAATGGAGAATGACATCCTAAAGCAAGCGGCGTTGATAATAGGACGAAAATCAAATTAATCACCGAGAATCAACATCGATATAGCTTACGTGCGTTATGTCGATGTTTACAAGTGTCAAGAAATCGATTTTATTATCAACAACCATTAACCAGTAAAAAAACAGACAAAGAGCTTAGTAAAAAAGTGAAAGCGATATTTAACGATA
>NZ_LZGZ01000294.1:0-2987 GCF_001690515.1 Gilliamella sp. Fer4-1
AATTCTATAATAAAATTATATGGTTAGTATTATTTATGTTGAAAAATATGTCATTCGATATATTTCCCTAAATGATAAATATCAGTTGCCTCGTTATTCATTTCTAAAGAGCCTAAAGCACCTAAATCCAAACTATATATATTATCAGACTCATTATTTTTCTTGACGTATATAAAATAGCCTACATCACCATCTTGACCTATTAAAAAATAATTGGGTGCAATGTTTTGTATACTATATACATCATTTCTTTCTTGAATGTCATATATGTTATATATGTATATATATTCTTCTTTTTCAGTGATTAATTCATACGGCTCTTTATCTTGAACCTCTTCTGACAAAAATCGTACATATAAACTTGGAAATTTGATATTCATTTCTTTTTCAAGAGTATACAATATTTCTATAATTAATTTCTTTTCCATAAAAATTTACCATTCAATTAATATTCTATAAGTCAAAAAAGGATTATTTATATTAGCATTTCTAATGCTATCGAAATATTTGTAAGAATCATTTAACGCTTTTTTGCTTGTGCTTTAGGTACACCGGCGTGAAGTATTTCTCTGTAACTTATATTGAATTCTTGTTTTAAGGTTGTATTCCATTCTCCATTAAGTGAGTTTCTAGTTCTTTGTGCACGACTAATGTTAGCATGTAGTAAACCAGAAAAAGATTGTAATAATGCCGCTGGTGCAACATTTCTTCGATAACTAGTTATATTTCTTTTAGTCCAAGCAGCTTGTATTGGATGATGGCTTTGTACGAATGCATCAGATCTAGTGTTTTTATGGCCTGAAGCTCTATTTGCATTAGGCGATAAGTTACCATGTATGTTTACATCGCCTTTTTTATAGCCATTTGGAGCTTTACATATTAATCCCTACGATTTGATTGGCGCATATTGATACAGATTAAAGCTACCCAACAGTCCAATCAAACCCAGTTGTGTAAAGCGTCCTATATCCGGATTATCGTACCTGAAAGTATTGTAATGTAAACTGGTTTCACTGTCTAAATATTGTCCTTGATATCTGAGATTCTGTTGTATCGGTAAGTTCTTCCCGACAGCCGTGCAGATCGGTGTGGAAATAGCGGATATGTTGTTCTTGGTTGCCGTCTGTGCCTATACGTGCTAGCGGTTCGTAGCTGTTCTGGTCGGTATAGATATATAGGCTGGTAGGATGATTCGGGCCGGTTTTCTTAATTATTGTTAAGCCATCTCACAAGAAGTAGCTATGGTTGTAGAGCTCGCTTTATTTTGATTTTGAGGTATTAATCAGGTCGCTTAGTCACAGAATATATATACATTTAAACCATTATTAAATGATTTTTCCAGAAAATCAATAAAATGAATAATTGATTCAAGCTGTAGCTTTTTTGTTTTAATAAGGCTTTCTAATTCTTTTATTAAGGGCTGAATTTCTCCATATAAAATAGTAGTATCAGCATAGTAATCATCAAATTTTTTTATTATTGGGTATTGATTTAATGGTTTCGCATTATTGAAAAGTTTATCATAATCAGACTTCTCAAGTGAAAATACCGGTGTGTTTCCATCTATTTTCTTTTGATTATTTGATGCCATAAAATCCAAAGCCATAAATACCTCATGTTCTAATTGGATGGGATTGTTGTAACCTTGTCTACTGTGTTTTTGGCTTACCAGTCGTTTAGAGGTATCGTAAAAGAAATTTTTTACTTTTTTAATGATGAATTCATTAATCATAGACACCAATCTCTTCTGCTTTTGCAATTAACTCATCTTGCAATGAACCTTGTATTTCTTCTCCATCATACTCAAGCATGAAATCACCACTAATATTCGGTGGGAAATGTGTACCGTCTATGGTTCCAAAAACCGCAGACATTGTATCTACTATTACTATACGCAGAAAATTAAAAATCTTTTCTTGGTCTTTATCTGATAGCTTTGTGATAATACTTCTTGCTCTTGCAAAAGGATCATTAACGTTTGTAGATTCACTTGAATCACTTAAATGAATTTTATAATATTCAAGTGCATCATCTAAAAGTTCAGATAAGAGTGAGGTAACTACTAATTCATCTTTTCTTATTTTACCCATTTAACAACCTCTTTTTCTATTAGGTTTTGCTTTATTCATTTCTGGATACATTTCTTTATTTTTGGCGATTAATTTCTGAAAAGCACTATTGGGTATTTGTGGGTAACCCCTTCTTAGCTTACGTATATCTCTAGCTAATAACTTTCTAATACTACTAAATTGTTTTCCTGTTTTAGAGTTAATTTTACTACGTGCAACAATTTCAACTTCATCTTTTTTAAGGAGCCTATGTTCTAGCTCTGGGAAATAAAGTAGCAGGGATCATACCCTTTGACAAGATTTTGCATAATTGCTTTTTGCCTTATATGGTGAGCATTCATTCCTAAATGATCAACTCAAGTCAACCCATTAGGCGTATACTCATATAGTTTAAACCTAGCAACTAATCCAATTGGGGCGGGCATAGTCAATATCCTACATCCGAACCTGAAAGTTTTGTAATGCAATCTGGTTTCTCTTTCCGTGCTCAATTTCCTGAATCCGTTTACTCCAGAGCTGGTAGCGGCATACTCTCAGTATTTTGCTATTTGAATCGGTTAACTTTTCCGGTTTTATCCCTAATATATATGTTGCTATCTTTATGTTAAATATGGTTCTAAGTAAAAATCACTATCTACGAAACAATACTCTAGCCAATATCCAGATTCTTTACTGTATCCCTGTAATATAAGATTATTTTTTTCAATAAATATTTTCTGAATATATTCAAAAAACTCTAATTCATGTCTAAGTAACTTTTTTTGTTCAAAACTATTATTCAAATCATTGACAATAAAAACGTTTGCTTGGAAAAATGACCAATTAAAAACTGACAAACTAATATTACTGATGTACTGTTTTTTCTCTAGATCGTAGACTGACTCAAAATATATCTTAATTTTGAGTCAGTCTACGATC
>NZ_LZGZ01000295.1:0-1859 GCF_001690515.1 Gilliamella sp. Fer4-1
CCTTCACGCGGTGGCGTAATAATGCCTTCCCATAGCACTTCTATACTACCAACAATGGTTGCACCAACTAAAATTTGTGCCATTGGCCCAAATTCGGTTTCAAATAAACAAATCACACGTTCATTACGTGCAAAAATATTTGGAATGCTTTCGGTTGTTGCTTTATTGACTGAAAATAGTGAACCAGGCACATAAATCATCTCACGCAAAATACCGTCACAAGGCATATGAAAACGGTGATAATTTTTAGGTGATAAATAAGTGGTTACATATGAACCATTTTTAAAAAACTTAATCATATCAGCATGACAAGCAACCAGAGATTCTAAAGAATAAAAATGCCCTTTAGCTTGTAACATTTGGGTATCTTGAATAGTACCAAATTGGCTAATGACACCATCGGCCGGCATAATAACTGAGCTATCTCCAGTATCAATCGGGCGCGCATCATCATTCAATTCACGAGCAAAAAAATCATTAAATGTTTTAAATTCTTTTGCATCGCTAATTTTTGCTTCGCTCAAATCTACTTTATATAGTTTACAAAAGCCCATAATCATCCATGTTGTGACCTTTCCCAACTGTTTTTTGGCAAGCCACCCAAATATAGCGGTTAATACCTGTTTAGGTAGAAGATACTGAATAATTGCTTTTAACTGATTTAACATATATCACTCTCAATAAGTTCGCAAATGCGAACATTATAACAATATTTACACATAAAGTGTAAAACGACTGAATCTTATAATATATGATATTAGTTACTTACATTTTAAACACATTGCACACCACAGAAAGCAAAATTATTCATCATTGTATGCATTAGTCACCTAAGTTAGATAAAATTTATTTAACAAAATGGTATGGAAGTAATGAAATAAAAATTCACTGAGTGAATCATCACTTGAGCAGAAAACCTATACTTCAACTTGATGATGGATGACAATTGATGTGTATTTTGTCACCATAATTAATGAGTGGTGAGGGTTATTTAAAACGCCAAAATGAAAATTTATTAAGGCGTTATTCTTGTCGAATTTAAAGCAAAATTCACAATATGGCGGTAAATAGAAATTATTTTATCCATAGGTATTTTAGTGCTTAATTTTTAAATGAAATAATCATATTATTTGATTATGTGCTACTACTCGCTAAAAAATACAAAAAAGACTAAATTATCGATAATAAACACAGGAATTAATATACATATTGACCATTTCATATAACCAAAAAAGCTGGGCATGTTAATCTTATTTTGAGTGGCAATGCTTTTGACCATAAGATTAGGCGCATTGCCGATATAACTCAGTGCCCCCATAAAAACCGATCCCATTGATATAGCGAGTAATGTCTTGTTAAGTGTTGTCATTAATATTACCGCATGACCCGATGCCAAATTGAAAAAAACAAGATAGGTTGGTGCATTATCTAAGAAACCCGAAAGCAAACCAGATAACCAAAAGTACATACTATTAACTGGCTCGCCTTGAGAGTTGGTTACTAGCGATACTAAAGGCGCTAGCGCGCCGTTGCTACCCTTGTGCAAAATAGCTAGCACAGGCACAATAGTAATAAAAATGCCAATAAATAGCTTTCCAACTTCAACGATGGGAGCCCAATTAAATTCATTACCTGCACGTACTTGTTTTGGGGTTATTTTTATCGAAATTATTGTTATGGTAATGAAAATAATATCGCGAATTAAATTAGGTAAAGTAATGTGTGCATCTAAAACGGTAAAGTAAATTGATGAGTGCCAAATGCCCGACATTAGTACACTAGCAATAATTACCAATAATAAAAAAATATTTCTTATACCATAAATTTTAACTTTTGTACTTTTTGTGGTTGAAGCCAAA
>NZ_LZGZ01000296.1:0-7721 GCF_001690515.1 Gilliamella sp. Fer4-1
AACAAATACCCATGAATATCCAAATATAACTAACAAACCGCAATATTCCTATATAAAACCTATAGGTATAAAAGAAGTATGATTCCAACAAGTAATTATTCAAAAATACGCCTGTCTGCTGGGCAAATATAATTTGATAAGCATATAAACCAATTATTATCAAAAGTACTATTGTAAATGCATATAAAAGATTATTTGCGTTGACTCGATAAATAAAATATTTGTTTAATACTATTGCTGAAGTAATAAAAACTAGAACCAGATTCGCTAATTGATTAAAAGTATTAGTTAAAATTAGGTTATTTAATAATGATATACTATAACTATTTGAACTAAATAAAACCAATACTTCATCGCTATGAAAATCACTATTAACAAAAAGCACACATCCAATCGTAAAGATGCTATCAAGAATCCAATAAAAGAGTACAAAAAAGAACGGTAATTTAAAAAAAGAGAATTTCATCTATTTTAGTCCATTAATTAAGAGTCAGATTCGCAATCAATGCCAGTTTTAACCTTGTGTTCAGTTCACTAAAAGCAAACTTTTTTATTGAGTTAAAAGACAATAATGCCTCTTGCCATTGAGTAAATTCAGGTTCAAGAGATAGATTTTTATCAGTTAATACATTGCTAATCTGGTTTAAAGTTTGTTGATAAAAATTTAAGTTGTTAGTTTCTAACGCATATTCTTCATTTTGTTGCCAAAAATTGAGTAGTTGAGTTAAATTTTGATGCATTTTAATATCAAACTGACAGCTTTTCAATGGTGAATTTTTAAGCAACAAATAACCTCTAGCGGCTTTACTTTGTGAAAAAAGATGTAAATGAAATCGACTTAATTCAAGCGCAAAATTGAGCAAATCTTGTTTATTACCCTGTTTGAGTTCAAGTTCGACTTCTTGAATAATTTTAACCTTTTGGTTTGACTTAATTTCTCCTTGATCTAAAGCGACTTCAATTTCACTACTTGCAAACGAAATCAACCAAGTTTGACGTTTGAAATCAGTACTAAACAATGGCAATAAATTTTGTTGTAACTGGGCAATATTACAATTATCAGGTAATGCCGCATGTGGTAATAGTGTTAAATCAGGTTCTGAGTTAGGTAAGTTGACATTAAATTCTATTCGTTCATGTAAACCAGCCACTGATTTGCTATCTCGCTTTAAGGTGATTTCAAACTTTTTTTGGTGATTTTCTTCACATCCTCTTACTCGCAGACCACAATGGTTATTACGTAAGTAATAATCACTTGTGTCATAATAAGTATTAGTCAAGTTGAGTTTTGTAGAGCGTCGTTTTACTGATGATATTGCCGAAAATTCGGCTTCGTCACTATCAGCCCATTGTTCCAAAAAACATTTTAAATTAGCAATATCATTGTCATTGATTTCAAATTTTAATTCGATTTCGTTACTCATTATTCTGTTTTATCTTAGTTATTTTGCTATATGATATATTGAACAGTTAAAGAAATATACTTAATCATTAATTAAAAATTGAATCTTGGAGTTGAGTTAAATCCCAAAATTGTGAAAAAAAACACTAAAATTAGGACGATTAAATTTAAATGAAAAATATTAGCAATTACGCAAACTATCATGACAAATAGATTACCTACTCTTTCATTCAATTTTATTAAGATCCATACAAAGTATGTTTAATTAAGTTTTATTAAAACACTTTATTTTCTGAAGCGTTTTGACAAACAAATTTATTTTAAGGCAAATAAAAATGCCGTTAGTTTGAGCTAACGGCATTTTACTAAGTAAATTAATGACTTGTTGTCACTATTTTTTCTTTGCTTTGGCATTAGGTAAATCGGTGACTGAGCCTTCATAAATTTCAGAAGCTAAGCCGATCGATTCATGCAATGTTGGGTGAGCATGGATAGTTAATGCAATATCTTCGGCATCACAGCCCATTTCAACAGCTAAGGTGATTTCACCTAGTAATTCACCGCCATTCACGCCAACAACCGCACCACCTAGCAAGCGATTATCTGCTTTATTAAAGATGAGTTTTGTCATCCCTTCTGAACAATCCGAAGCAATAGCGCGCCCTGAAGCAGCCCATGGGAAGATTGATACTTCATAATCAATGCCTTTTTCTTTCGCTTCTTTTTCAGTTAAGCCCACCCACGCCACTTCAGGTTCAGTATAGGCAATAGAAGGAATGGTTTTTGGATCGAAGAAGTGTTTTTTACCAGCAATCACTTCTGCTGCCACATGCCCTTCGTGTACACCTTTATGCGCAAGCATTGGCTGACCCACAATATCACCAATGGCATAAATGTGTGGTACGTTAGTGCGCATCTGTTTATCCACTTCGATAAATCCACGATCAGTAACGTTAACACCTGCTTTTTCTGCACTAATTAATTTACCATTTGGCGTACGACCAATCGCCACTAATACCGCATCATAAGTATGGGTTTCGGTGGTGCCGTCTTTCTTTTCCATGGTGACGTAAATTGCATCATGTTTGGCTTCAACGGTGGTCACTTTGGTTTCTAATCGTAAAGTGAATTTCTTTTGGATCTGCTTAGTAAAGACTTTGATCACATCTTTATCAGCAGCAGGGATCACTTGGTCAAACATTTCAACCACATCGACTTCTGAACCTAATGCATGGTATACAGTCCCCATTTCAAGACCAATAATTCCGCCACCCATCAATAATAATTTTTTAGGAATGGTGGTTAGCGCTAAGGCATCTGTTGAATCCCAAATACGCGGATCATCATGTGGAATAAAAGGTAACTTAATTGGACGAGAACCCGCTGCAATAATCGCATTATCAAAGGTAATTTTAGTGATCCCTTTTGAAGAAGTCACCTCCATAGTATGGCTACCAGTAAACTGAGCTTCACCTTGAATCACATTGACTTTGCGCATTTTTGCCATGCCAGCAAGTCCGTTAGTCAGCTGGCTAATGACTTTTTCTTTCCAGCCACGCACTTTGTCTAATTCAAGTCTCGGGGTACCAAAATGGATACCATGTTCAGTTAATGATTTTGCTTCATCCATTACTTTAGCAACATGAAGTAATGCTTTTGATGGAATACAACCTACATTTAAACAGACACCACCCAGTGTTGAATAACGTTCAACAAGGGTAACATCTAGTCCAAGGTCGGCTGCGCGGAACGCAGCGGAATAACCCGCTGGTCCTGCTCCTAAAACCACAACTTGTGTTTTAACATCTTGACTCATAATTTGATCTCCTTAATTACATCACTAAACGACGTAAGTCGGATAAGACGTTAACAATATGGCTTAAGAAGCGCGCACCATCCGCACCATCAATAACACGATGATCGAATGATAATGATAAAGGCAACATTAAGCGTGGTGTAAACTCTTTGCCATTCCATACTGGTTTCATGCTAGAACGAGATACGCCTAAAATGCCCACTTCTGGCGCATTGACAATTGGTGTAAACGAGGTTGTACCAATACCACCAAGGCTAGAAATAGTGAAACATCCACCTTGCATATCGCTACCAGTCAATTTACCTTCACGCGCTTTTTTAGAAATTGCCGCAAGTTCTCGAGAAAGCTCAACAATGCCTTTTTTATCAACATCTTTAAACACTGGCACAACAAGACCGTTTGGTGTATCAACAGCTACACCAATATTAATGTATTTTTTGATAATTAGCGTTTGAGCATCTTCAGATAATGAGCTATTAAAGCGAGGATACGCTGTTAATGCGCTAGCTACCGCCTTCATGATAAACACTAAAGGTGTGATCTTAAGGTCAAGCTTCTTCTTATCAGCTTCTGCATTTTGTTGCTTACGGAATGCCTCTAAATCAGTAATATCGGTTTCATCAAACTCCGTCACATGTGGAATCATGACCCAGTTACGGTGTAAATTTGCACCTGATACTTTTTGGATTTTAGTTAATGGTAGGCTTTCAACTTCACCAAATTTACTAAAATCAACTTTCGGCCATGGTAATAAACCAGGTAATGCACCACCAGCAGCGCCACTTTCAACTTGTTTAACTGCGTTTTTAACGTAGGCTTGAATGTCTTCACGCAAAATACGGTTTTTAGGACCTGTCGCGGTGACTTTAGCAAGATTTACGCCAAATTCACGCGCTAAACGACGTACTGATGGAGTTGCATGCGCATAAGCATCATTTTCAACAAAGTCATTGCCTGATGATACAGGCGCTGATTGTGCGGTAACAGGCGCTGATGTTGGCGCTGGTGCGACTTTTTCAGCAACAGGTGCTGGAGCAACCGGCGCTGTTTGAGTAGCTGGCGCTACACTAGTTGTGGTTTCAAATTCCATAATTTTGGAACCTGTTTTCACCTTATCGCCCACTTTCACTGTGATACTTTTAACGATGCCGGCAATGGTTGCGGGTACTTCCATTGAAGCTTTATCACCTTCAACGGTAATTAACGAATCATCAACAGATATAGTATCGCCAACTTTTACTAAAATTTCGGTCACTTCAACTTCGTCGCCACCGATATCAGGTACATTGACATCAACAGTTTGACTCACTACAGCAGCAGTTGGTGCGACTTCAACTTTTGGTGCTTCTTGTGCTGGAGCCGCAGGCTCTGCACCGCCCTGTTCATCAAAGACCATAATGTCCACACCCGTTTGGACTTTATCGCCAATTTTTACCGAAATAGATTTAACAATACCAGCTTGTGGTGCTGGAATTTCCATTGATGCTTTATCACCTTCAACAGTCATAATTGACTGATCAGCTTCAACTTTGTCACCAACATTAACCAGAATTTCGGTCACTTCGACTTCATCACCGCCAATATCGGGTAATTTAATTTGAATACTCATTATAACAACCTCTTATGCAATTCGTGGATTAAGTTTGTCAGCATTGATTTCGAATTTTTTGATCGCTTCTTCAACAACGCTAACTTCGATATCACCACGTTTAGCAAGTTCACCCAATGCTGCAACAACAACATAAGATGCATCAACTTCAAAGTGATGGCGCAAATTTTCACGGCTATCACTGCGACCAAAGCCGTCAGTACCAAGCACTCGATAACTTTCAGCAGGTACAAATCCACGAATTTGCTCAGCAAAAATTTTCATATAATCAGTTGAAACTACTGCTGGGTTGTTATTCATAATTTGTGCAACATAAGGCACTTTTGGTGTTTCACTTGGATGTAGCATATTGTATCGTTCACAATCTTGTCCATCACGAGCAAGTTCAGTAAATGATGTTACGCTATAAACTTCAGAACTAATACCATAGTTTTTAGCTAAGATGTCAGCCGCATCACGTACATGACGTAAAATCGAACCAGAACCTAATAACTGAACAGTCGGTTTACCTTTTTGACCTTCAACAGTATCAAGTTTATAAATACCACGACGAATGCCTTCTTCTGCACCTTCTGGCATTGCAGGCTGTGCATAGTTTTCATTGAGTGTTGTAATATAGTAGTAAACGTTTTCTTGTTCGCCATACATACGACGTAAACCATCTTGCATAATAACCGCAACTTCATAAGCATAAGCAGGATCATATGAGATACAGTTAGGTATGGTTAATGATTGAATATGGCTGTGACCATCTTGATGTTGTAAGCCTTCACCATTTAATGTTGTACGACCTGATGTACCACCGATCATAAATCCGCGTGCTTGTTGATCGCCAGCTGCCCACATTAAATCGCCAATACGTTGGAAACCAAACATAGAATAATAAATATAGAATGGAATCATTGGGAAATCATTGGTGCTATATGATGTCGCAGCAGCTAACCATGAAGCCGTTGCACCACATTCATTAATCCCTTCTTGTAAAATTTGACCTTTTTCGTCTTCACGATAATAAGCAACTTGCTCTTTATCTTGTGGCGTATATTGTTGCCCATGTGGATTATAAATCCCAATTTGACGGAATAAGCCTTCCATACCAAAAGTACGCGCTTCATCAGCCAAAATAGGTACTAAGCGTGGTGCTAATTCTTTATCCTTAAGCATGATGTTAAGTGCACGGACAAACGCAATTGTGGTTGAAATTTCTTTTGACTGTGCTTCAAGTAATGACGAAAATTCGCTTAATGATGGAATAGAGATCGTACCAGAGAATTTGGTTAATCTTGATGGAACATAGCCATGTAATGCATTACGACGTTCATGAATATATTTGTATTCTGGCGTGTGTTCCTCAAATTTGATATAAGGTAATTTTTCAAGTGCTTCATCTGTTACAGGAATATTGAAGAAATCACGAACATGACGCACACCATCCATATTCATTTTTTTCACTTGGTGGGCAATATTTTTAGCTTCAGCTGCATCACCCATACCATAGCCTTTAATTGTGTGAGCAAGAATGACTGTTGGACGATCTTTAGTTTCTTTGGCTCGTTGGAATGCTGCAAACATTTTAGCTGGATCTTGACCACCACGGTTTAATCTGAAGATTTCTTCATCAGTCATATCTTTAACTAGCTCTGCTGTTTCAGGATATTTACCAAAGAAATGCTCACGAACATAAGCACCGTCTTTTGATTTTAATGTTTGATAATCGCCATCAAGTGTTTCATTCATTAGTCGAATTAACTTACCAGATTTATCTTTTTGTAGAAGTTTATCCCAACGGTCACCCCAAAGAACTTTAATCACATTCCAGCCTGCACCAGCAAAAACACCTTCTAATTCATTAATGATCTTACCGTTGCCTGTTACCGGTCCATCTAAACGTTGTAAATTACAGTTGATAACAAATACCAAATTATCCAGTTTTTCACGTGTTGCAACGGTAATTGCGCCTTTTGATTCAGGCTCATCCATCTCACCATCGCCTAAGAAAGCATAGACAGTTTGTTCAGAAGTATCTTTCAGTCCCCGATTTTCTAAATATTTTAAAAAACGTGCTTGATAAATAGCACTAATAGGACCAAGCCCCATTGATACTGTTGGGAATTGCCAAAATTCAGGGAGTAATTTAGGGTGAGGGTAAGAAGGCAGTCCTTTACCATGTACTTCTTGGCGGAAATTATCAAGTTGTTCTTCGGTTAAACGACCTTCAATAAATGCGCGTGAATAAACACCTGGTGAAATATGCCCTTGGAAATAAACTAGATCACCACCATCTTTTTCATTGCGTGCACGGAAAAAATGGTTAAAGCAAACTTCATAAAACGTAGCAGCAGACTGGAACGATGCCATATGACCACCTAGTTCCAGATCTTTTTTTGATGCCCTTAGCACCATCATAATTGCATTCCAGCGAACAATTGAACGAATGCGGCGTTCTATTTCCCAATCGCCAGGATAAGCAGGTTGTTCTTCTACTGGGATAGTATTGACATAATTACTTGTTGAAGAACCAAAAAGTAGTGGAACACCACCATCTCTCGCTTTATTGACTATTTGTTCAATAATATATTGTGCACGTTCGATACCTTCTTCGCGAATAATTGAATCAAGACTCTTGAGCCAATCTTGTGTTTCAATGGGATCGATATCATTCACTTGCATATCCGACATATAAAAACCTCTTTTTTTGTTTAGAAAAATGCAGTATTTGCTATCCTTAGCTATAAATAACTATATAAATTACAACTCTGCATTATGGAGTTTCATCGCATAAGTCTGCCATTTTCATAAAAAAAGTAAAGCAAACCAAAGCTTAGAAAAGAATGTTAATTCCTATCAAATTAATCAACTATTCCAATACTAATAATAAAATAAATGTTATTTAT
>NZ_LZGZ01000297.1:0-7117 GCF_001690515.1 Gilliamella sp. Fer4-1
TGGGGGTGATTTCATTAAAAACTTTGATTATAGTATTAGGCTAATTTAACCTGAACGGAACTGATTATGGCAATTGCACCTCCAAAACTGAATGCGATTATTTTGGCGGCAGGAAAAGGCACACGGATGTATTCCAACCTACCTAAAGTTTTACATAAAATTGGCAATAAGCCGATGTTACAACATGTTATTGACACAGTTCAACAACTTAATACCAATTGCATCAATATTGTTTATGGCCATGGCAAAGTACAGCTTGAAGAGGCTCTTAAAGATCAGCATGTACAACTGATTTACCAAGCAGAACAACTTGGTACAGGCCATGCTGTTCAACAAGCTATCCCTCACATTCAAGATGACGAAGATATCCTAATTTTATATGGCGATACCCCCCTTATATCGACTCAAACACTGGAAACTTTAATTGCTAGCAAACCAAAGCAAGGTATAGCATTATTGACCGTAATCCTTGATGACCCAACGGGGTACGGGCGCATTGAGCGTAGCAACGGTAAAGTTGTTGCCATTGTCGAACAAAAAGATGCCACGCTTGAGCAACAAAAAATTAATGAAATTAATACAGGTATCATGTTTGTTAACGGCAAATTATTGAAAAATTGGCTATCACGGTTAACCAACAATAATGCGCAAAAAGAATTCTACTTAACAGATATTATTGCTTTTGCACACCAAGATGGTTATGAAATATTAACCTCACACCCAGTACAACAATTTGAAGTTGAAGGTGTTAATAATCGCCAACAATTAGCCACATTAGAACGGCAATATCAACACCAACAAGCGCAAAATTTGTTACTAGCTGGCGTGACGCTGCTTGATCCAAACCGTTTTGACTTACGAGGAACCCTCTTGCACGGCAAAGATGTTACGATTGATTGTAATGTGATCATTGAAGGTAACGTCAAACTTGGCAATAACGTATTTATTGGTGCAGGTTGCATCTTAAGAAATTGCACAATTGATGATCATTCAAACATTAGCCCATATAGCATTATTGAAGATTCAATTATTGCTAAACAGTGTACCATTGGCCCTTTTGCCCGTTTAAGACCTGGCTCAAAGCTTGACGAACAAGCTCATGTTGGCAACTTTGTTGAACTAAAAAAAGCGCACCTGGGCAAATTAACCAAAGCGGGACACTTAAGTTACCTTGGCGACAGCGAAATTGGCAATAATGTCAATATCGGCGCAGGCACTATCACCTGTAATTATGATGGTGCAAATAAATTTAAAACCGTTATTGAAGATGATGTGTTTGTCGGTTCGGACACACAATTAATTGCACCAGTAAAAGTCGGTAAAGGCGCAACCATTGCAGCTGGTACAACCGTTACCAACAATGTCAATGACAATGAATTGGTGGTAAGCCGAGTTAAACAAAAACAGCTTGCAAATTGGAAACGTCCAACGAAATTAATTAACGGGGAATAAACTATGTGTGGAATTGTGGGGACTATTGCCAAATGTGATGTTGCAGAAATATTACTAGAAGGCCTAAAACGATTAGAATATCGTGGTTATGATTCTGCAGGCCTGGCAATCATTTCACCACAAAGTGTTTTGCAACGTGTTCGCCGTGTTGGTAAAGTGCAAGCATTAAAAGATGCAATAGCACAATATCCAATAAAAGGCTCTATTGGCATTGCACATACTCGGTGGGCAACTCACGGCGAACCAGCCGAACACAATGCACACCCGCATATTTCTGATTTTATTGCTGTTGTACATAATGGCATTATTGAAAATTTTGAATTCTTACGCGAAAAACTCATCGCTAAAGGCTATCAATTTTATTCACAAACCGATACTGAAGTTATTGCTCATTTAATTCATGACATCATATCGACAGAAGATTGCTCCTTATTTGAGGCTGTACAAAAAGCGATACCACAGCTACGAGGGGCTTATGGCACAGTAATTATGGACATACGCAATCCTGCTCTGTTAGTGGCCGCCCGTTCAGGCAGCCCTTTAGTTATTGGTTGTGGAGAAGGCGAAAATTTCATCGCATCAGATCAATTGGCGCTATTACCTGTCACTCGTCGGTTTATCTATTTAGAAGAAGGTGATATTGCACTTATCACTCACAATTCAATAACAATCTTAGACAAAAGCCATCATGAAGTAATCCGCCCATATATAGAATCTGATGCAAAATATGATGAGGGTAATAAATCAGGCTATAGTCATTACATGCAAAAAGAGATCTACGAACAACCCAATGCAATTAAAAATACCCTTGAGGGTCGCATGACACATGGTAAAATCGATTTATCAGAACTGGGAGCTGAAGCAAAAAGTATCTTAAGACAAGTTAAACATGTACAAATTGTTGCCTGTGGCACCGCTTATAATGCGGGTATGGTAGCACGTTACTGGTTTGAAGCCTTAGCAGGTATACCGTGTGATGTCGAAATTGCCTCTGAGTTTCGTTATCGTAAACCAGCTCGTCGCAAAAATAGCCTATTTATTACTCTTTCACAATCAGGTGAAACCGCTGACACATTAGCCGCATTGCGGCTAGCCAAAAAAAATAGTTACTTAAGTACTCTTGCTATTTGTAATGTAGCAGCATCCACGCTTGTGCGTGAAGCGGATTTAGTATTATTAACCAAAGCTGGCGTTGAAATTGGCGTTGCATCAACCAAAGCCTTTACAACACAACTCACCGTATTATTATTACTTGTTGCTAAATTAGGACGTTTAAATAATATGGCAGAAAGTACTGAGCAGGCTATTGTGCATGCACTACAAATCTTACCCAATCGCATTGAACAAGTGCTCACGTTTGAATCAAAAATAAAAAAATTAGCTGAGCAATTTGTTGATAAGCATCATGCACTATTTTTAGGCCGTGGTGATGAATACCCAATAGCCATGGAAGCAGCATTAAAACTGAAAGAAATATCTTACCTTCACGCCGAAGCTTATGCCGCTGGCGAACTCAAACACGGCCCATTAGCATTGATTGACTCTGACATGCCGGTGATAGTTATAGCGCCAACTAACGAAATGCTAGAAAAGCTCAAATCCAATATCGAAGAGGTCAAAGCTCGCGGTGGTAAATTGTATGTCTTTGCTGAACAAGGCGCAGGGTTTGTTAGTGATGACACTATGCAGATTCTCAACCTACCCCATATCGAAGAATTCACCGCACCAATCTATTACACTGTGCCCACACAACTGCTAGCGTATCATGTTGCTTTGATCAAAGGTACCGATGTTGATCAGCCTCGAAATTTGGCAAAATCGGTAACAGTGGAATAATCATCATCCCCTTCTAAAATAGACAAATGTCACCTCTATGCTATAAATAAAAATCATAGAAGAACACATTATGATCAAAAAATTCCATACAGCGCATCAAAAGGCGCTTGATTATACTCATCTAATGTGCGTTTTTCATTAACTGAAATCACTAACCATTTAATTATAGATAAATCAACGCTTGATAAAAGGGTTAAGTTAAGCAAATCAATCCCAACAACACAAAAACGAGAACTAACTAGTGAGTAGCAAAAAATTATCACTCTAGAAAAAGAAATAAAAAAACGGGAAATGACAGATGAAATCTAAAAAACACAGGAATACTTCATCAACAATCCTAATTACGCTACCGTTAACTTTATTGATGATGTATACTTAATAATAAAGCTTCTTAATTAGTTAGCTTTGAGGCAATTGAAAATAAGCGATAATTTTCGCTTATTTTCATCTTTAAATACCTTTATAGCATTTATCGATCTTTCTATCAATCCTTTATCTGTGCTTTATTCAAAAACAGATAAGCAAGTGTGGCAACAACAAAATTACCGAATGCTGCTAATATCGTTACACCGTTAATACCAAAATGGATAAACAAAATAAATCCTGTTAAAAACGCTCCAGCGGCTGCACCAAAAGTATTAATAGCATAAAGATGTCCTGTTGTTTGACCAATGTTTTTCCAAAACTGTGCAATATAAGTGATTAAAATTGGCAATGTTGCTCCCATCAAGAGCGCTGGAACAAGTACCAATAAAAAATTAACAATGGCAACAACAATTAAATTGTAACTAATAAAAATATCACCCACAAATAAAATAAGTGGATAACTAATTATTCCAAATAAACCAATTCCAAATTCACTAAAACAAAAAAGCTGTAGTGCTTTATTTGGGTATTTATCAACAATTCTGCCACCACCAAGAGCTCCTAGGCCAAGTCCTAACATAAATGCCGATACAATAATTGCAACAGAATCAACATCTGAACCAAAAGCAGAATAAAGCACTCGTTGCCAAGCGACTTGATAAGTTAAACCACTCATTCCAGAAATAAAAAATAGCGTACTTAATAGTAATAATTGTTTTTTGCTTAACATAAACGGTTCCTTATTTCTCTTTCGTTGTAAAAATCCCATACTTGTATTCTGTTATCATGTTGTTATCAGTAATAACTTCTGTCTCTCTCCCTAAATTATAAAGTTTTTCAACTTCGTTTAAGCTTAATAGTTTTGCCTCTAATGTTTTTTTGTAAGCACCGTTTTCCAGTTGTTTAGATTCTTCATTAAACAACGGTCTACTATCTAAAACTAACTTATCAAGCCGAGCTTTAGCTACATTTTCATCAATTTTCATCATTGAATCAGAGGCATAAATAAAGCCCATTGGACCCCAATAAGCATGTTTAAATACCGATTGTGCTGTTTTTAATGTATCAAGTGAACGGGTACTGTTAAATGCCAAAATACCATTAGGATTTAATGAATGTTGTAGTATTTTCATCATTTCTTGCGATAATAAATTAGTTATACCTGAACGCCAATGGTAAGTCGTGTTCATAATGATTAAATCATATTTTTTATCACTATTGCGTTTAAGCCAACGTCGTCCATCATCAATATAAATATTTATTTTAGGATCATCTAATAATGGTGAGACCGTAGGATATTGCTTAATAATATCTAAATAACCTTTATTAATTTCAATAGCATCAATGGTTTCTAATGAAGGAAAGCTGGACAATGTTCGAGTCCATGCACCAGCGCTCATACCAATAACCAAAGCTGTTTTAGGGTTGGGATGAATTGCCGCTAATAAGTAAAGGCGATTTAAGTCATTGATGTCATTATTTGGATCCATATTTATAATACCATCATACATATGATTGCCTAATACAATATTTTTCCTTCCATCGTTATCATCATTGACTATATGAATTACCCCGTAGCGATTTTCAATATAAGAGTTGATAGATATATTTTTTTTAAACGTATTTCTAAAAATATAATCAGTGTGTTTATCTACGAAACAAAAGCAAAAGCTACCAAGTACAGCAACAGCAATAACAGAAACGGCCGATTTTTTAATAATCATCAAAATGCCTAATAAAACACAAACGATACCAATGAAAATAAACATTGATGAAATGGACACATAATCAAGGAAAACACCACCAATTAATAAACTACCAAGTGTTGAGCCAATAATATTAAAAAAATAAACTTTAGAAACTGATGCCCCTACATTACCATTAGCAATATTTGTACCTAAATGGTGTACGATTGGAAATAATATTGCCTTTAAAGCCGCAACAAGCAATATCAAAATACAAAATATCGCTAAACGAAATGAAATATTATCCGGTTGGTTTATATTTTGAATAATAAATGGAATTAATATATCGAGGGCACCTGCGAAGATTAAAACTCGCCCCCCAGTTAATAATAGATTAGAACTATATTTACAAATGATCTTCCCTCTCTGTGCCCCAAAAGCAATGCCTAATAAGAAAAAAACTAACACAATTGCAAAAGCATAAGGTGCACCACCCAAATTAAAGCTAACTATTCTAAACCATAGCATTTCTTGCCCTAAGCTCATAAGCCCAACTAAAAGCGAAATGCCCCAAGCAAAATATTTCATGTCAATGTTACCTCCCAACACTCCTTGAGTTTAAGTTTAATATTTAGTCAAATATTACTATTTATTTTTATTTAATCATCTTCTTCAGAAGAATTTTGCACTTAATTATTAAGCATTCAAATTAACCACAAATTGAATGATTATCATACCCTAAATTGATCATCTTTGCTAATGCTAGGTATTCTTTAATATTTTTGTAATTTGAAACTAACACACCAGCCCATTTTCACCACTAATTGTCATGTTGATTAATTTTGAAGCTACTGATCTTTAAGTATAACCAAATATCATTTTTATGATATAAATAACGATTATAAGATAACACATTGCGGTTAAATTTAGTACAGATGTTCAGAGGTATGAGCTATAATGGGGCAGAAAGAGTAGTAAATTGGGCATTATAAAAATTCTGCCAGAAAGCATATTGATTTTTCATTCTATAACATGATAGCAAACAATAACCTTAATCCTTTTGCTACAAGCCTATTTCATGATACATCACCCAATACATTAAATAAGCAGTTTAATCCTGATAAACCCAATCATATTTGAGTAACCAATATCACTTATATCAAACTGTGAAGATTAATTATATCTCTGTGTAATTATTGATTCGTTTAGAAGAAAAGTAATTAAGCGACAAACAATATAAACTTAACCAAAGTATAAACAACGCTGAAAATTGTTGGGATAGTATGATCACTAAAAGTTTTTTCAATTTGTTAGAAACACAATTTATTTATGATCTTAATTACAAAATTAAGAAAATACAAAAATAAAACACTATGTGAATATATTAAAATCTATTATAAAGTAGCCTTTCAATATTTGGTTAATGCTCACTTCTGGTTAGAGTAATATGGAAAAAAGTATTACCTTAATAACACATTTATAGAGGTGAGCACTGCCTGATATTTTTGATAGAATTAAGCACAATCATTTACTTGCGACATTAATTAATAATAAAAAGGAATAAGAGATAAATTATGAAAACATGTAAAATTATAAAAAATAATCAACGGCTAATTTTATTGCTAGTTTACACTGTTCTTAGTGCTATTTGGGCTTATATCGTTATAACAAAATCCGATATTCTGTTTAATAAATCTGTTTTTAAAAATCTACTATTTTATATAGACTGGATAACAACATTATGTTTTATTGTACTTGTGCATATAGGTGTTTATAAT
>NZ_LZGZ01000298.1:0-3315 GCF_001690515.1 Gilliamella sp. Fer4-1
AAATTCTGGCCCATTATCGACCCGTATTTTTAATGGATACCCATGATATTCGGCCAGTTTATCTAAGTAACGGGTAATCCTTACGCCTCACGATTAAAGTCATCGATGACATTGAATGTCCTAAAGCGACGTTGATTACGGCTACTGCCACTCATAAAATCCATTGACCAACATTCACCTTGTTTATTGGGGACTAATAACCTTTCTGGGCATCGTGGAGGAATGCGTTTTTTACGCTTTACCCTGAGATTAAGCTTTAATTCACAATACACCCGATATACCCGTTTATGATTCCATTGATAGCCGAGCTTTCTGATACGATTAAAACATTTAGGAAAGCCCCAGCGTAAATGCCTATCTGTAATAGCATTCAGCACCGAAACAATCACCGAGTCATCCAGTAACTTAGGTTGATAATAGTAAGCACAGCGGCTTAAGCCAACAATGGCACAACTCATAGCAATAGTAACCAAATGATTTTGTTGTAGTTGCTGTGCCCACGTTTTACGTGCCTTTGTGGGCACTAAAGCTTTTTTATGATTTCTTCCTGAAGCTGGTATTTTAAGCTCAGTTCGGCAAACATCTGTTTAAGCTTACGGTTTTCGGCCTCAAGCTCCTTTAAGCGTTTAATATCCGATGTTTCCATTCCGCCGTATTTTTCCCGCCATTTATAAAAAGTTGAATTACCCATGCCATATTTACGGCACAGTTCTTTAACGGGAATACCCGCTTCAGCTTCTTTTAAAATAGTTACGATTTGATGTTCAGTCATTTTTTTCATAATTAAATCCCCTTTTACTTTTATCATAGAGAATTTTCTACTTTTTTGCTGTACTATTTTAGGGGATAGTTACAATTAATGCACTGATAAATATCAGCATCAATCTTACTGCTTTGCGAGGATGATTCATTAAATATACTCCAAATTATTTCGATTAAAGGCACTCACATCAATAATTCTCATCTCTCATTTCACTTTTTATTATTTTGTTATAGTAATTGCCTATTTTATCAATAACATTTTGATTAGCACGGATTATTTAATTATATATTTGAAATAGTGACAAATCAAAAAAATTAAATAAAATCAATTAGTTTTCTGAATGTTTTTGTGTGATTCTAATTAATTTTATAAATTTCTTTATGTTAGCAATGCGCTAAATTATCAAAAACCATAAAACTAAATACGTATAAAACCTTGTTTTAATACTCTATCTACATCTTGCAAAATGTACTCATCTAGTTTACCTTACTCATACACCAAAAACTAAATAACTAGAGTGTAAACATGACGATATCATTTAAAGAGCAACAGCAGCGAATTAGCTTTGTTAAGCAATTTTTTGCCAATCAGCTTGCCGAGCGTTTATCACTTATTGAAGTGCAAGCTCCGTTATTAAGTAAAGTGGGCGATGGTATTCAAGATAATTTGTCAGGGACTGAGCACGCAGTACAAGTTAAGGTAAAAGCAATTCCTAATGCACAATATGAAGTTATACACTCACTTGCAAAATGGAAACGTAAGATTTTAAGTGATCACCAATTCGAAGCTGGCGAGGGAATTTATGCAAATATGAAAGCATTGCGCCCTGACGAAGATCAGCTTTCGCCAATTCATTCCGTTTATGTTGATCAGTGGGATTGGGAAAAAGTCATTCGCCCTGAAGATCGCAATTTAACTTATTTAAAACAAACTGTCGATAATATTTATGCCGCTATTAAAGCGACTGAGAAAGCGGTATCTCAACAATATCATCTTTCACGCTTTTTACCCGAATCAATCACTTTTATCGATAGCGAACAACTTTTAAAGCGCTATCCAAATTTACCACCTAAAGAACGAGAAAACGCAATCACCAAAGAGCTTGGCGCTGTATTTTTAATTGGTATTGGCGGTAAGCTCTCAAATAATGAAAGACACGATGTGCGTGCTCCTGATTATGATGATTGGAGCAGCAATAACGATTTAGGCTCTAAAGGTTTGAATGGCGATATTTTAGTGTGGAATTCGGTATTAAATAGCGCCTTTGAAATTTCATCAATGGGTATTCGTGTCGATCCTGAAACATTAAAACGCCAATTAAAGTTGACTAATGACGAAGATCGCTTGCAATTTGCTTGGCATAACGCTTTAATCAATGGGGATTTATTACAAACGATTGGTGGCGGTATTGGTCAATCACGACTAACAATGCTACTTTTACAGCAAAAACACATTGGCCAAGTACAAGCAAGTGTATGGAGCGATGATACCAAAGTAAATTACAACCATTTACTATAACCATGCCATAAAAATATAGGGCACTACGCCCTATTTTTTGACTCAAGACTGTGACTAACTACTGATAATTAATTCTGTACCGGTACTAATTGATTATCTTGGGGAATCGGTTGAGCATTTTGTTCTGTTGGATTAATTGTTGAAGGCTGTGTTAAGTTGTCCTCATCACTTTGTGTAGGCTCATCTTTTGCATTAGTTGACGGTGTTTGTGACGTGGTTGTAGTGCTATATAAACGAACATAAATAATATGTTGCTGACCACGATCACATGATCCCACAATTTTACCTTCAATTTGCTGTTCTGACTTATCAACCGATTCTAATTTCAGCTGAAACAGTGACGGATCTACGCCATTATTTTTGATTTTTTCGGCAATGTTACGGCTAATTTCATCACAATTTGATGCCGCCGCCGACATCGGTAAACCAAGTAAAAACATGCCGATTAATTTTTTCATTTTTTTCCCTTTTATATGTAATTTAACTACCATCTGCAATAGAAAATGATTGGAAAATTTACCTTTACTTTTTGAATTACAACTACAAATAACATTGCACCATAATTAAATATCCAACAAATCTGCTAACACAACTTATTCACAGTAAAGTTTGATAACAGTTTAACAAACCTGTTGATAACTAAAAAACATATTGATTATTAAATAGTTTTTAAATAGATCAAATATTAAACTTCTCTAGTTATGATTTTATTTAGCTTAAAAAAGCTTACTTTTTCAACCTGATTCAAAAGGCCTTGCATTATCATTGAAAACAAAATTCCCACAAAACAGCAATAACCCTATAATTAATTACCGTTCAATGGCTTTACCTTACTTATCTTTACCTTATTTATAGAGCGGTAAAAAAAGCCATTAAGCCAAAAAACACACCCGGCGAATTAGCAATTGCAATTGGCCAGTCTTTTTTTTCTCTTAATAAACCATAGCAAACCCAAAGTGAGCAGTTAATCGCAGCTGCTAATGGCTGAGTAGGATTTGATTTAAGCCCATGTAAATTATCAATGATTTGAGGAA
>NZ_LZGZ01000299.1:0-3718 GCF_001690515.1 Gilliamella sp. Fer4-1
GGTACTAGTTACTTTTCTCTTAGAAGATACACTCATTGTTTTTTTCCTTATTATTTAGCTATTTTAAATCCTATTTCAAATGAAAAGGAGAAAGTTTGGAATAATTAATTTACTCCTATAGAAAAGACAAATGCCATCTTTTCATCATGTTATTATCTATTTAACAGTTTATTTTGACAAGTAAAACTGCTATTGATAATAAAAAAGGAAAATGAGCAACACATATAATTTAAGCCATTTACTGACATATGAAAGTATTATCAAGCTTTATATTTAACTTTAATCAATTTAACGGCATATTTTTAATTTGTTTTATTTGGTACAAATAAGGAAAGAAATTAATAAGAAAAAACCACTCGCATGAACGAGTGGTTTATATTGATAAGTTTAAGGAGTAGCAACAGATGAGATTACATCATTCCGCCCATACCACCCATGCCGCCCATACCACCAGCAGCACCTAAATCAGCTTTATCATCTTTAGGTAAATCAGTAACCATACATTCAGTAGTAATCATAAGACCGGCAACAGACGCTGCGTATTGTAATGCACTACGAGTTACTTTAGTTGGATCTAAGATGCCCATTGCAATCATATCACCATACTCTTCAGTTGAAGCATTGTAACCATAGTTACCTTTGCCACCTTTAACCGCATTAACCACAACTGATGCTTCTTCACCACAGTTAGTCACGATTTGACGTAATGGCGCTTCCATTGCACGAAGAGCCACTTTTATACCTACGTTTTGATCTTCGTTAGCACCTTTAAGTTCTAAAATCGCTGATGCAGCACGAACAAGAGCAACACCACCACCAGCAACAACACCTTCTTCAACTGCTGCACGAGTAGCGTGTAACGCATCTTCTACACGCGCTTTCTTCTCTTTCATTTCAACTTCAGTTGCTGCACCAACTTTAATTACGGCAACACCGCCAGCTAATTTAGCAACGCGTTCTTGAAGTTTTTCTTTATCATAATCAGAAGTTGATTCTTCGATTTGTTTACGAATTTGTTCAACACGCGCTTTAATTAAAGACTCTTCACCAACGCCATCAATAATGGTTGTATTGTCTTTATTGATAACAACGCGTTTAGCTTGACCTAAATCTTCAAGTGTTGTTTTTTCAAGCTCTAAACCAATTTCTTCTGAAATTACAGTACCAGCAGTTAAGATTGCAATATCTTGTAACATAGCTTTACGACGATCACCAAAACCAGGTGCTTTAACAGCTGCAACTTTAACAATACCGCGCATAGTATTTACAACTAAAGTCGCTAATGCTTCGCCTTCAACATCTTCCGCAATAATTAATAATGATTTACCTGCTTTAGCGACCGCTTCAAGCACTGGCAATAATTCACGAATATTAGAGATTTTTTTATCAGCTAATAAAATATATGGGCTATCTAATTCAACTGTTGCTGTTTCAGGTTTGTTAATGAAGTATGGTGATAAGTAACCACGATCAAATTGCATACCTTCAACAACATCAAGCTCATCTTGTAAACCTGTACCATCTTCAACAGTAATAACACCTTCTTTGCCTACTTTTTCCATTGCTTGAGCAATTAAAGTACCAACGGTTTCATCAGAGTTAGCTGAAATGGTACCAACTTGTGCAATTGCTCTAGAGTCAGCACAAGGAGAAGATAATTTTTTAAGTTCTTCAACAGCTGCAACAACGGCTTTATCAATACCGCGTTTTAAATCCATTGGATTCATACCAGCAGCAACAGCTTTTAAACCTTCATTAACAATTGCTTGAGCAAGTACAGTAGCAGTGGTTGTACCGTCACCCGCTGCATCGTTTGCTTTTGAAGCCACTTCTTTAACCATTTGTGCACCCATATTTTCGAATTTATCTTCTAATTCGATTTCACGAGCAACAGAAACCCCATCTTTAGTAATAGTTGGTGCGCCAAATGATTTATCTAATACTACATTACGCCCTTTTGGACCTAAAGTTACTTTAACTGCATCGGCTAATACATTAACACCTTGAAGCATTTTGATGCGAGCATCGTTACCAAATTTTACATCTTTAGCTGCCATCTTCGTATTTCTCCTAAATTCTGTCTATAGTTTAATTATTTGCCAGTTATGCTTGAACAATGGCTAAAATATCGCTTTCTGATAAGATAAGCACTTCTTCGTTATCGATTTTTTCTGTTTTAACGCCATATCCTTCGTTAAAAATTACGATATCTCCCACTTTCACATCTAATGGCTGTACTTGACCATTTTCTAAAATGCGACCATTACCAACAGCTAAAACCTCACCTCGTGTTGATTTACCAGCAGCTGAACCTGTTAACACGATACCACCCGCTGATTTTGATTCTACTTCTTTGCGTTTAATGATCACGCGATCATGCAATGGACGAATTTTCATTAGTTATCTCCTAACACTAATTTTAATTAAAACAATTATTATCAATAAATCATGCAATTATGATTTTCAAATGTAGTGCAAACTATATGGGGGCAATTTCAAATTCTTCAAGGGAAGAAAACTAAAAAAAGTCTAATTGATTATTTATTAATCATCTTTACGTTTGAATTCACCTTCAATAATATCACTGTCTTGATAATGTGTTTGCGATGATGAAAATTGAAATCTCATCGGTATTTTTCGAACTATAAATTCTACAATATAATCTTGAACACGGGGAATTAATAAAATTGCGCCAACAATATCAGTTAAGAAACCAGGAATAAGTAAGAAAAAACCAGAAAAAAGCAAAGATACACTTTTTATAATTTCAGCTTTAGCACTTTGATTATTGGCGATTTTTTGTTGCATAATACTTAGATTTTTCAAGCCTTGTGTTTTAACTAATGAAAAACCAAGAATTGACGTTGCAATAATACAGATTAATGCAAGTAAAACACCAATTGAATTTGCAACAGCTATAAAAACACTGATTTCAAAATAAACATAAATAAAAAAGAGAATAAAACCAACAAATCGCATATAACAATTCCTATAAGCACAAAGGGATAATATTAGAAATTAGCTATTAACATGAAGATGATTAGCTAATTTTCAACCAAGTAATAAATATTTTTTAAAAAATTTTACAAAAGGGATTGACTGGCAATTACAAATCGTGTTTAATGTGCATCCATTGTTGCCCGGATAGCTCAGTCGGTAGAGCAGGGGATTGAAAATCCCCGTGTCCGTGGTTCGATTCCGCGTCCGGGCACCAATCACCAAATTCTAAGACCTGCTTCTAGCAGGTTTTTTTATGTCTAAAGCCTTTTCAGATAAGGCTTGCAATGAGTTTTTCTTGTCAACCGAGTTCAACTGAAATCACCCCAAATCAAGTACAATTTCGGATACAAACCCGGATACATTTGGTTCGATAATGGCGTGTATCCATAAAATGGCCTTGAGGCCTTTGTTTGCAAGGCTTAAGAGAAATCACTTGGATTTGATTTATTTTGAACTAATTTGTAACAATTATTTATTAACATTTCTAACAAAAGCTGTTTGCACAAGGCTTCCTCTAAGTTTTACTACTCAACCAAACTCAATTGAAGTTACCCTAAATCAAGTGCAATTTCGGATACAAACCCTATTTTTGCCAAATAAAACAAATTAAAAATACGCCGTTAAATTGATTAAAGTTAAATATGAAGCTTAGATAATACTTTCATATATCAGTAAATGGTTTAAATTATATGTGTTACTCATTTTCTTTTTTTATTAT
>NZ_LZGZ01000300.1:0-3915 GCF_001690515.1 Gilliamella sp. Fer4-1
GATCAATTCGTTTAGCCATTGAATCGATTGATATCCGCCTTGAAAACGTAGCTCGTACTCTTGGTGCTCATAAATGGCGAGTGTTTATAACTATCACGTTACCTTTAGCTGTTCCTGGCATTTTAATGGGAATGGTGCTAGGTTTTGCTCGTTGTTTAGGAGAATTTGGTGCAACCATTACGTTCGTATCAAATATTCAAGGTGAAACCCGCACTTTACCTCTTGCAATGTATACATTTCTGCAAATTCCCAATGGTGAACACAGTGCACTACGGCTTTGTATTATTTCAGTTGTATTATCACTAATTGCACTTTTTTTATCCGAATGGTTAAATCGTTGGCATAAAAACAAAATTGTAGGATAATAACTCATGTTACAAATACAAATTAGCAAACAACTGGCTTCATTTTCGTTCCAATTCAAGCATGACATAAAATGTCAAGGTATCACCGCTATTTTAGGGGTTTCTGGATCGGGAAAATCCACACTAATTAACCTTATTAATGGGTTAATTAAGCCTGATCATGGCTATATTCAACTAAATAATACTCTTCTGGTTGATTGCAATAGACATCTTTTTATTGCCCCAGAAAATAGGCAGATTGGCACCATTTTTCAAGATGCATTACTTTTCCCTCATTATAAAGTTATAAAAAACCTTACTTATGGAGCTAAGAATTTAAATCTGTCAAAATTTGACGAAATCGTCAATGTGCTTAATATTTGTTCATTATTAAATCGTTATCCAGCCACTTTGTCTGGTGGCGAAAAGCAACGAGTGGCAATTGGTCGAGCGCTATTAACCAACCCGTTATTGCTATTGATGGATGAACCACTTTCGGCGCTTGATATGCCGAGAAAAAAGGAATTATTAATCTATATTAAAAGATTATCTAATGAGTTAAATATACCCATTATTTATGTGACCCATAATATTAATGAAGTTAAACAGATAGCCAATAATGTGGCAATATTAGATCAAGGGAAGCTGATTGAATTTGGTAAGGTCGAGTATGTCTTACAAAGTGATTATTTGAAAGAATGGTTATAAAGCTCCAAAGTATTGCTATCTTGTGATTGCTTAATGTATGTCACACCATCATGCCATGCGCCAAGAACAAGGCGAGTTGCGCTACGCCCTTCAATTTGAAAATGGTGAGTTGCAGGTTTATGTGTATGACCATGCACCATAATATCAGCTTTATGCTCTGTCATCATCTTAACCACAGCGTGTTGATTTACATCCATAATAGTTCCAGATTTTATCTGATTATGTTGGTTACTTTTTTGTCGCAGCTTAGCCGCAATTTTTAGTCGAAGGAACAAAGGCAGTAATAAAAACAGTTTTTGTAACCATTTATTATGCATGATTTTTCTAAACTTTTGATACTGAGAATCGTCAATACATAATAAATCACCATGTAAAAATACGATATTTGTTTCTTGATTAGGTAAACAATTAATTTCTGGCAATATAGTCATATCACATTGCTGAGCATACTTTTTACCTAATAGAAAATCGCGGTTTCCATGCACAAAATATTTAGTGATGCCTCGTTTTGATAACCGGCACAATGCTTGGACAACTTGTTGATGTAATTCAGTCTTTACATCATCACCAACCCAATAATCAAAAAGATCGCCTAAAATATAAAGCTCACAATTTTCAGGTAAGGTATCTAGAAAAGACAAAAAACCTGCGGTTATATCGCTATAACCAGAAGCAGGTTTATTATCTGCTAGATGAATATCTGCAATAAAATAACGAGCTGGATTATTCAACCGTTACACTCGTAATAATAATATCTTCAACAGGAACGTCTGAATGCATGCCACTGCGCCCTGTTTTTACAGCTTTTATTTTATCAACCACATCAAGCCCATCAGTGACTTGTGCAAACACGCAATAGCCATAACCATTAACGTCAGCAGAACGGAAGTTGAGATAATCATTATCAACTACATTGATAAAAAATTGAGCTGTCGCAGAGTGTGGATCTGATGTGCGCGCCATCGCTAATGTACCACGATCATTTTTTAAACCATTATCTGCTTCGTTTTTAATAGGCGCATTCGTCTTTTTCTGCTTCATGCCTGGTTCAAAACCGCCACCTTGAATCATGAAATTATTAATAACACGATGGAAGATTGTATTGTTATAAAAACCAGCTTTACAATATTCAACAAAATTTTTGACGGTTTCAGGGGCTTTATCGTCAAAAGTTTTGATCTTAATATCACCTAAATTAGTGTGAAATATAATCATTACATATTCCTTATTTTTATTTAATGTACATCTTTCTATAAAATTTAATGAGTCGGGGTCAATTTGGCTTACTAAATTTTTCACATGCTTCAAGCGTGTTACTCATTAACATAGCAACAGTCATTGGACCAACACCACCCGGAACAGGTGTGATCCATCCAGCTCTTTCAACAGCCACATCAAACTCTACATCACCTGCTAATTTACCATTCGACAAACGATTGATACCAACATCAATCACAATTGCTCCTGGTTTAATCCATTCACCTTTAACATAATTTGGAATACCGACACCTGCAACCACTATATCTGCATTATTGACATGCTTTGCTAAATCAACGGTACGGCTATGGGTAATGGTAGTTGTACAACCTAATAGCAACAATTCTAATGCCATTGGACGACCAACAATGCTTGATGCTCCTACAACAGTTGCATTTAAACCTGATAAATTTATCCCCGTTGATTCTAGCATTTTAACCACACCATATGGCGTACACGGGCGTAAAATAGGATCGCGTTGTAGTAAGTGTCCAATATTGTATGGATGAAAGCCATCAACATCTTTACTTGGATCGATACGTTCAAGGACTTTTGTTTTATCAATATTATCAGGTAAAGGGAGTTGCACTAAAATACCATGCACATCTGGACGTTGATTAAGCTCATCAATTAATGCCAGTAACTCATCGGTAGTTGCCGATAAAAAGTCATAAGCAAAGGAAGCAAAGCCAACGTCATCACAAGCTTTTTGTTTATTTTTAACATAGATTTTCGATGCAGGATCTGAGCCAACTTGAATCACAGCCAAACCTGGAACAGATAGACCTTTTTCAATGCGTGTTTTAACTTTATTAGCAATATCCGTTCGTATTTGTTGTGCCAATGCTTTTCCATCAATAATATGTGCAGTCATAAGCTTCCGTTTAGCTATCTTAGTCGTGTTATCATTTTCGCAAAAGTTTTTATTAATGTCTATTTACTTGTGAATTGATTGTTAAGTTGAGTTAATATTAGAGTATATTGCTCATCAATATCTGTTATAACTGAACAAATATGTGCATCAAAAGCTTTTAATTTAGGCTTTTGAGCTTTCCACTCATTTTTAGAAATTTGTTTGATTGTGGCTAAATTCTTAAAAAAATTAAAATGCAAAATACTGCCACCCACGACATTATAGAAAATGCGCTGACCAATATCTTCACCCTCTTTTTTTAGATTATTAAAATTTTGGTAGGAAAATCGAGTATAACCATTTTCAGTAATAATCGCAGTATGTAGCAACTTAACTAAACGTTTATATAACTTATTTAACTCACCTTTGAGTTCATTATCATCACTCAACTGATTTTTTATTGCTTTTTCAAACGCCTCTTTAACTTCAGTTAAAAGGTTTACTGATTGTAGCTCTAAAAGAGGTAGCTGTTGGCGTAATTCATGTTGAAATTGAATGAGTTCTTTTTGTAATGGAGGATTAAGTGTTGCTAATTTTTCATTTAAGATAACACGGCCATTTTGCGTTATAGTTAAATCATTTTTTTTATTAAAAATATGTACGCTTTCTTTACTTATCGTGATGTTGTAGCTAGGTTTAACTCCACACTCTTTTTTAGCGGCAAAAACGGAAACAGGAAAGAATAAAACAATT
>NZ_LZGZ01000301.1:0-1015 GCF_001690515.1 Gilliamella sp. Fer4-1
TACATTAAAAAACGAGAAATACAAAAATATAAATTTTAAAAAACGAAAAAGTGAAAAAATAAAATTAATTTAATCGGTTTTCCAAATAATAGGTATATACAAAACTATAAAAAAATGCACTATAATTAATAAACTAGTGATAGATATAATGGATTAAAGATGAATACAATTAAAAATAATAATGTTAAAACTTTTAAAGATAGATTGCTCAGCTCTATGCAAGGTTTATCTGTTTCAGCCTTCGCTAAAAAATGCGATATGTCCGAAACGGTAATTCGAGACTACTTATCTGGCAAAACTTACCCTTCACTGACACGTTTGGAAGTCATCGCTGAAAAATGTAATGTTTCTTTTAATTGGCTTGCTACTGGACATAAACTAGAGTTTGTAGATTCTAAAAATAGCGATGAAGATATCTACAGCGAAAATATTTATCGCATTCCTGTTTATAATAAACAACTACCAACAAAAGAGGAAGCACAAAAAGAACGTTTTGTAAGAGAAACCCCTCCATTGATGAATTATCCTATCATTGAGGGTTGGGCTAAGCACCGTGGCTTAGATGCTAAAAAATTAATTATATACTGGGCCAAAGGCGATTTAATGTCACCAGAAATCGAAAACAATAATGGACTAATTCTTAACACTGAAATAACAGGTATTGTTGATGGTGCAATTTATCTAATTGAATACGAAGATATTACCTTTTTAAGAAAGGTTCGTTTAACACTTAATGGTTGGTTATTAATTTGTAATAATAGCCAGAATCCAACCATTGAAGTTCCCAAGTCAGATTTTCATAAATATCATATTGTAGGCCGTGTTGTTCTTCTTATTAAAGACATATTTTAATACCTTTAATAGCTATATATTAACTTTCAATATATAATTGAAAGTTAGAGGGAATATTAGATATTTTGTTCCCTCATTGATTTCTTCTATATTGATAAACCCATTAATAGCAACCAGATAGCTAAATGATATTAATTGGAAATTCCAGATAAATTGAGATTCA
>NZ_LZGZ01000302.1:0-1394 GCF_001690515.1 Gilliamella sp. Fer4-1
ACAATGGGGATAGCATTATCGCCTAATAACATTTTAATAATAGGAATATCAACAAACACCGTATTGGTATAAATACTACCCATAGCAAACATTGTACTTTCTGAACCATTTAACTTAAATAATTTAGATGCAATTAGGCAACCAATTGCAAAGACAATAAAGGATCCACCAAAAAAACGAATAACAGTTTTATATCGATTTGCGAATGTTCAGAAAAATGGCTCATGATCTGAAATAGCATGATGGGAAATGCAATATAAAAGGTAAATTTGGTTAAGCTATCGGTGACTGTTTTTTGCCAACGACCTACTTTAACCGCTAAAAAGCCGAATAAAATTAGCATAAAAAGGGGCAGAGTAGATAAAAACTGCGCCCATAATGTTGTAAAAAATACCATCGTTATTATTTTATTGATGATTGCGTATGAAGTACCATTCTAAGTCAGTTGATCGTTTTGAATCAAATTGATAGCCTTCTAGATTAAAACTTTTAATATCGTCACTCTTTTCAATGCAATTTTTTATAATGTATCGGCTCATTAGTCCGCGTGCTTTTTTAGCATAAAAACTGATAACTTTATAGGTATCTTTGCTTTGATCTAAAAAGATGGGCTGAATAATAGTTGCGTTTAATTGTTTTGGTTTGATCGCTTTGAAATATTCGTTTGAGGCTAAATTGATTAATGTGCGATGTGATGTTTTGGCTAGTTCACTATTAAGGTGTTGAGTTAATTTATCGCCCCAAAATTGATAAAGATTAGTGTTACTACCATTTTTTAAGCGGATCCCCATTTCTAACCGATAAGGTTGAATTAGGTCAAGTGGTCTTAAAATACCATAAAGACCTGATAATATTCTTAAATGAGATTGTGCAAACTTTAGATCTTTATCAGTAAAATCTTCAACATGTAATCCTTCGTAAACATCACCTTTAAAAGCAAGTAAGGCTTGTCTTGCATTTTCAAGATTAAAATCACTATGCCAATTTTTGAATCGTTCATAATTGAGTTCGGCTAATTTTTCGCTAATAGACATTAAGTTAGCCAAATTCTCAACACTTAATTTTTGGCAATCTTCAATGAGTATTTTAGTTGAGTTAATAAATTGAGGTAAAGTATGATCTTGGGTTAATAATGGTGATTGGTAATCCAAAGTTTTTGCTGGAGAAATAATTGTTATCATAACGTATTTTACCTATTGTATTTTGCAATAAATCGGGTTATTTTACATCAAATTCAACCCAAAGGAGTAGCAAAATGAACGTAGGTAAAAAAGAAATGCACGATATCAAAGCTTGGGCTACTATTCGTGAAACATCTATTGAAATTGCCGAAGCTATTTTTGAATTAGCCAATAATGACGAAACTTTAGCTGAGCAGATTTGGTCAGAAGGGA
>NZ_LZGZ01000303.1:0-8989 GCF_001690515.1 Gilliamella sp. Fer4-1
AAAGAGGGAAAGCATTTACCGATAAACATGGTGGTTTTGATAAAGTCGAAGTAGCACCTGCAGAATATACCAATGATGAAAAAACAATGGCTAAAGTACAAATTAGCGTTTCTTTCAAAGATAATACTAAAAAAGATGAAAAAAACATCTCATTAATCAAAGTTGATGGTAAATGGTTAATTAATATGAAAATATAAATTATAGCTAATGTTAATTGTTATGTTAGAAATGATAAAAGGGTAAAATTTTACCCTTTTTAATTGTGAAACAATTTTGATGAAATATTACCGTTTCTTTCCTATTATTTTTCTCATGCTGATAAATTTTGCATTTGCTAATCAGCTTGCTTCTTCTTCCAATCAAACCATTGAATTGCCTTATTCTATAAAAGTAGGAGACTGGGTTTTTAGGAAAGGTATACAAACCGATAGTTTTATTGTCAATCAGTTAGGTGGCGGTGATTTCTCACATATTGGTATGATTATATCAATTCAACCAGAGATTAAAATTATCCACGCTACAACAAGTGATGATAATAATCGCCTCAATCAAGTAATTGTGTCAACCTTAAACGAATTTATTACTCCTGAATTAGCTGAAAAATATGCTATAGCAAGACCTAATTTTTTGTCTGATGTGCAGCGATCGCAAATTGTCAATGATCTTTTAATCAAACAAGGTGAAGCTTTTATATTAGCACCAAGAGAACAACCCCATCTTTATTGCACAACATTACTTTTTGATTCTATTATTAAATTCCAACCTGATTTTAATGTTGAATGGAAGTATACTCATTTTCCAACATTAAGTGGTTTTTATCTCTTTCCCCAAGCATTTGCAAATTATCCCAATATTACTTGGATCTATAAATATCCATAAAACGCATGGTGGTTTATGGCTCTCTGCGCCAGAGTTTGCGCATTTACCCGTTAAAAGGGGCAAGAAATACTATCGCCACACTCTACAATAAACTAGTTCGTTATTATCTTTTCCAATTTAGAATTGGCGTAACCCATTTTTCAATGGTTAAACAACTGATGTTAACACGTTGATAATGATGGTGATTTTTTTATGGTGTAGCCGCTATATTCCTTGATCACAATAAAGTATTCGTTTTGTTTTTTGTAGATTACTCTACATTAGTATCTCATATAACCGTAAACAAGCGATGACTAAACTATAAAAGGCTATAAAAACTTATTAGCAAATGATCTACAAAAACAGGCGACTTAAGTATATACTCTTTATTAATTTAATTAGCTTTATCATAGTGTAAGTTAGTTGCAATTAATGCCATTATCAGTATTAATCTTCATCAATATTTTTAAGGATCATTTAGCATGATTATAGGTAATATCAATCATTTAAGGTTAGTTCCTTATCTTCCAGAAAAAATAAAACAGTCAATTGAATATATTAAAGATAACGTGAATAGGAATACTCCTATAGGGCGTTATGATATTGATGGCGATAAAATGTTTTTTATGGTATCGGATAATTCTCCACGTCACATCAACGAGGCTAACCCAGAATATCATGAAAAATATATTGACGTTCAGATTGTTTTAGAAGGACAAGAAGGAATGGCAGTGTGCACGTTACCGCCTCACACAACAATTTTAGATGATAAATTAACAGAAAATGATATTGCTTTCATTGAAACACCGAAAGAAGAAACCATATTAGTTTTACAACCAAACGATTTTATTGTATTTTTTCCTCATGAAGTGCATAAACCACTTTGCGCAATTGATGGCAAAATGGTGACTGTTCGTAAAGTTGTGGTAAAAATTGCATTTGATTATTTAAATTTAGAATAAGGATCTTAGGTAAATATTATGGCAACAAAAATTGCGGTTATTGGCGAATGCATGATCGAACTTTCAATGAGACAAGATTCGACTACACGAGGCTTTGGTGGTGATACACTTAATACATCTGTTTATTTGTCACGTTTATTAAAAGATAATGTTTTTTCAATTTATTATGTCACAGCGCTTGGCACTGATCCTTTTAGTCAAGAGATGTTAAATTGTTGGCAAAAAGAAAATATTCAAACGGAATTAGTACAAAAAATGCCTAACAAACTGCCTGGGCTTTATTCTATTGTTACTGATGAACAGGGCGAAAGATCATTTTATTATTGGCGCAATGATGCTGCCGCTAAATTTTGGTTGAAATCATCTGAGGCAGATAAAATCATTCAACAAATTACTCAGTGTGATTATGTCTATTTGAGTGGTATTAGTATTGCCATTTTAGATGCTGAAAGTATTGTTAAATTATTAGCACTTTTAAAACGTGTTAAATCTCATGGCGGTAAAGTCATCTTTGATAATAATTTCCGTCCACATTTATGGAGTAGCCTTGAATTAGCTCGTAGTGTTTATGCCGATATTTTATCCTATACAGATATTGCATTTTTAACGTTAGATGATGAAGATTTGTTATGGGGTAAGTTGCCTTATGAGCAAGTCATTGAACGTACAAAGCAGTTTGGCGTTACTGAAATTGTAATCAAACGTGGCAGTGATAGTTGTATTATTGATTCTGCTGAAGGTCGTTTCGAAGTTCCAGCTAATAAAATAGCAAAGGAAAATGTAATTGATACCACAGCAGCTGGTGATTCGTTTAGTGCTGGTTATCTTGCTGCCCGTTTAAACGGAAAGAATCCAACACAGTCAGCATTGCAAGGCCATTTAGTTGCTGGTACAGTTATACAATATCGAGGGGCAATTATTCCCGTTGATGCCACACCTAAATTAATCAATTAAATTTGCAAAAAAGCGGTCATTAATGACCGTTTTTATTCATGTTATAACAAATAAGTGCAACAAGTATTTTGTTAAAATTTTCAGAAAAATTAGTGTTTGAGTATAAAAACACTTAATTAATGCATTTCTCTATATAGTAGTATATTTAATTAAATGCCACTGGTATAATATACAGTTGGTTTTCTATTCATTTAGTTTAAAAACACATATAAGAAGAGATCTATGTCAATCAAAGATATCGATATTCGTGGTGCGCGAACGCATAATTTAAAAAACATTAATGTAACCATTCCAAGAGATAAGCTAGTTGTAATTACTGGTCTTTCGGGATCGGGCAAATCTTCGTTAGCATTTGATACTCTATATGCGGAAGGTCAACGACGTTATGTTGAATCTTTATCGGCATATGCTCGTCAGTTTTTGTCACTAATGGAAAAACCTGATGTAGATCATATTGAAGGCTTATCCCCTGCTATTTCGATAGAACAAAAATCAACTTCGCATAATCCCCGTTCGACAGTTGGAACTATCACTGAAATTTATGATTATTTACGATTGCTTTTTGCCAGAATTGGGGAGCCTCGTTGTCCAAATCATCACTTACCATTAGCGGCTCAAACAGTATCACAGATGGTTGATAGTATTATGGCGTTGCCTGCTGAAAATCGTTATATGTTACTTGCACCCGTTGTCACAGAGCGCAAAGGTGAGTTTGTTAAATTATTTGAACAACTTGCTGCCAGTGGATATATTCGAGTAAGAGTAGATGGTGATGTCTATGATCTTTCAGATCCCCCTTTACTTGAATTACAAAAGAAACATACCATTGAGGTTGTGGTAGATCGTTTTCGTATTCGTGATGATTTAAAACCTCGTCTTGCTGAGTCAATTGAGACAGTGCTTTCAATCACTAATGGCATTGTTAAAGTAGCAAATTTGGATGATCCGCAAGCCCAAGAACATTTGTTCTCGGCTAATTTTGCTTGCCCTATTTGCGGTTATAGTATTTCGGAGCTAGAGCCACGATTATTTTCATTTAATAACCCAGCGGGTGCATGTCCTGAGTGTGATGGATTGGGTATACAACAATATTTTGATTCAAAACGGATTGTGCAGATGCCAGAAGTTTCCTTAGCGGCTGGTGCAATTAAAGGTTGGGATCGCCGCAACTTTTATTATTTTCAGATGCTAAAATCATTAGCTGAACATTATAAATTTGATATTGATAAACCATATGAAAAGCTACCACAAAAAATAAAAGATATCTTATTGAATGGCTCAGGTAGCACTGAAATCCAATTTGTGTATACAAATGACCGTGGTGATGTGGTTAAGCGTAAACACCCGTTTGAAGGTATTCTTAATAATTTGGCGCGTCGCTATAAAGAAACAGAATCGCAAACTATCCGCGAAGAGCTAGCAAAATATATTAGTCATCGGCCTTGTCCTTGCTGTGATGGTTCAAGATTATGTACAGCAGCAAGAAATGTTTTTATAAATGATACTAATTTACCGACAATTAGCGATTTAAGTACGCAACAAGCTAAAAACTTTTTTGATAAATTGTCATTGACTGGGCAACGAGCACAAATAGCCGAGAAAATATTAAAAGAGATCAACGATCGTTTACAATTCCTGATTAATGTTGGTCTTAACTATTTAACGCTTTCACGTTCAGCAGAAACTTTATCAGGTGGTGAAGCCCAACGCATTCGATTGGCTAGTCAAATTGGAGCAGGGCTTGTTGGGGTGATGTATGTACTTGATGAGCCATCTATCGGTTTGCATCAACGCGATAATACCCGCTTGATTGACACATTAACGCATTTACGTGATTTAGGTAATACTGTTATTGTGGTTGAACATGATGAAGAAGCTATTATGGCTGCTGATTATGTCATTGATATTGGACCTGGTGCTGGTGTACATGGTGGTGAAGTTGTAGCACAAGGTACGCCAAAACAAATTATGGCATGTAAAACCTCTTTAACAGGGCAATATTTATCTGGAAAAGAACAAATTGAAATTCCAGCTGATCGCACTAAAGTTGATAAGAAAAAAATGTTATCGCTTATTGGTGCAACGGGAAATAATCTCAAAGATGTTACATTAAATATTCCTGTTGGATTATTTACCTGTATTACTGGGGTATCAGGATCGGGAAAATCAACTTTAATTAATGACACCTTATATCCATTAGCTCAAAATGAACTTAATGGTGCAGAAAAAAGCGATATAGCACCGTATAAAGCGATTAAAGGGCTTGATTATTTTGATAAAGTCATTGCCATTGATCAAAGCCCAATTGGTCGTACACCTCGTTCTAATCCTGCAACATATACTGGATTTTTTACATCGATCCGTGAACTTTATGCTGGTGTACCAGAATCGCGTGCTAGGGGCTATACACCTGGTCGATTTAGCTTTAATGTTAAAGGTGGACGTTGTGAGGCTTGTCAAGGTGATGGATTAATTAAAGTTGAAATGCACTTTTTACCCGATATTTATGTGCCTTGTGATCAGTGTCATGGTGCCCGTTATAATCGTGAAACCTTAGAAATCAAATATAAAGGTAAGTCGATTAACGAAATTTTAAATATGACCGTCGAAGAAGGTCGTGAATTTTTTGATGCAGTACCGATGGTATCACGCAAGCTACAAACATTGATTGATGTTGGATTGTCTTATATTACTATTGGGCAATCAGCGACCACATTATCGGGCGGTGAAGCACAACGTGTAAAGCTTGCAAAAGAGTTATCTAAACGAGATACAGGTCGAACTTTATATATATTAGACGAGCCAACAACTGGTTTACATTTTGCTGATGTGAAGCAATTGCTAGCACAATTACATTCATTGCGAGATAAAGGAAATACCATTGTTGTTATCGAGCATAACTTGGATGTGGTTAAAACTGCTGATTGGATTGTTGATTTGGGTCCTGAAGGAGGTAATGGTGGCGGTGAAATTATCGCTGAAGGCACACCAGAAGAAGTGGCAAAATCTAAACAGTCCTATACGGGAAAATATTTAAAACCATTGTTAGAAAAACAAAAAGTCAAATAGCCAAGTGCTATTACTTCTACTCAAAACATATAAGATGGGCGAAATATAACGCCCATTCTTTGCATTATTCAAATGAAGAGTTCAACAATGGCAAATATTCATCCCACCGATATTCTCTAATCGGCATAGGATTAGCATTTTTTAAATATAAAACTAACGCAGGTTTAATACCATTCCAATCATCAACAAATTCATACCTAACAAGATCGCCATTCTTGATTAACTTCTTCGCTTTCGCATGATAATTAAAGTAGCTCATAGTTAATATTGATAATATTATGATCGCCAAATTGAAAAATAAATGAAACCCAATAAAATAGAAAAATGATTAATTTAAATGGAGGCGCGTCCCGGAGTCGAACCGAGGTAGACGGATTTGCAATCCGCAGCATGGCCACTCTGCCAACGCGCCTTAGTGGTCTGTCTGAATAGGCTGTAAATAGTAGCACTGCCTTGAATAATCGTCAAGATTAAATAGATTATAATTACAGCAATCACGTTGTTTTTAACTTATTTTTTTATAACCTAATTATTCGTGGCAAAAAATCTAGTGGTTCAATATATTTAAATAAAAATAATCTTCAAAGTTAATTAATAATAATTACAGCCTTATAACAATGATGTAAATAATAAAAATTACAAAATATTCCTTATGTTATCAAATAACTTTAAGCAGTGTAACTACCACCTAAAATAGTACAGCAAAAAAGTAGCTATTGATGCCCCTTTCTCATGATCGGCAGAATTTTCATAATTAGAGCCCCTCTCGTCTTTGCATATGTAAAAAACATACTAATTAATATCGCGCGCTTACTGTCGTAACTAGCACTCTTGCTTTTAACTTCTCACAATATTACCGTAATACATCAAGCGTTATTTCCGACAATAATAACTTTTCGAATTTCGGTGCAACATCTCTATTAATTATCCCGCTAGTAACATCATGCGTTCTATCTGTATAATCAACATCCGCAAACCAACGTTCTAGTCAATAACCAAACACGTCATTATTCATGATGGTTTTCTAAGTTGCTTTCCCTCGCAGAGAAATATTATTTGCCAATATTCTTTAACTTCTAGTAATTTATCTCTAGCTTCAGATAGTGAAATTTCACCCTGTTTTCCAAACATCATTATTTCTCTTCTTTCGTTAATACGATAATCATAACGAAGCACTATTGTCTCCGTTTTTAATACTACAACATACAAACAGTCAGGGTCTGGAATTTTATACTACTTATCTTTAGGTTTTATTCATTTTAGCTTTGTTTCTGTTAACATAAAACACCTCGATACCGTCAGCATTGTCGGTACTTTTGATAAGATGTTTATATCAAACGTTAATACTATCAACATTACCGACAAAAAATATAAGCTAAAATGAGAAGATATAAGATTGATTGAGGCTAAAAAGCCTTGTTATACAAGGCTTAATATTAATAAAAAAGACTATAATAAGATCCTATAAGATGGATTGCAATTACTCCCATTCTATCGTCGCAGGGGGCTTTCCACTTATATCATACACAACACGCGATATACCGTTGACTTCGTTGATTATACGGTTTGATACGCGTCCTAAGAAGTCATAAGGTAAATGAGCCCAATGAGCTGTCATAAAGTCGATAGTTTCAACGGCACGCAGTGAAACAACCCAATCATATTTACGCCCATCGCCCATCACACCAACAGAGCGTACCGGTAGAAATACGGTAAACGCTTGGCTTACTTTGTGATATAACTCGGCTTTGTAAAGTTCTTCGATAAAGATAGCATCGGCCTTGCGTAATAAGTCACAATACTCTTTTTTTACTTCACCAAGCACACGAACGCCAAGACCTGGGCCTGGAAATGGGTGGCGATAAAGCATATCATAAGGCAAGCCCAGCTCTAAGCCCACTTTACGTACTTCATCTTTAAATAATTCTCGTAGGGGTTCAACTAAGCCCATTTTCATATCTTCAGGTAAGCCACCAACATTATGGTGTGATTTGATCACATGTGCTTTACCTGTATCGGCAGCAGCAGATTCAATAACATCAGGATAGATTGTACCTTGAGCTAACCATTTTACATCTTTTAATTTTGCTGCTTCTTCATCAAATACCGCAACAAATTCACGACCAATAATTTTACGTTTAGCTTCAGGATCAACTTCGCCTTTTAATGCAGTCATAAAACGCTCTTCAGCATTAACCGCGATAATATTCAAACCAAATTTATCGCCAAACATGTCCATTACTTGTTGTGTTTCATTTAAACGTAATAAACCATGATCAACAAAAACACACGTTAACTGATCACCTATTGCTTGGTGTAATAATAACGCAGTAACGGATGAATCAACACCGCCAGATAAGCCTAGTAGTACTTTATCTTTGCCAACTTTCTCTTTTATACGCTCTACCGCATCGGTAATAATTGAAGATGGCGTCCATAATTTTTCACAATGGCAAATATCAATTACAAAACGTTGCAATAGTTCAAAGCCTTTCACTGTATGAGTGACTTCTGGATGGAATTGCACACCATAAAACTGTTTTTCATCATTTGCCATAATCGCATATGGGCAAGTTTCTGTTTGACCGATTAAGGTAAAAGTATCGGGTAATGATGTGACTTTATCACCATGACTCATCCAAACATCAAGTTGCTCAGTACCCGCATCGCTTATACTATCTAAAATGCCTTCAGTTAATTTAGATTTTGCAACAAGATCAACTTTCGCGTAACCAAATTCACGCTGATTAGAAGCGGTAACTTGTCCCCCCTGCCCTACTTGAATTGCCATCGTTTGCATACCATAACAGATCCCAAGTACAGGTACGCCAGCATTAAAAACATATTCAGGTGCTCGTGGGCTATTTTGCTCGGTAGTGCTTTCTGGTCCACCGGATAAAATGATACCTTTAGGATTGAATTTTTTAATTTTTTCTTCTGACACATCCCATGGCCAAAGTTCACAATACACACCAATTTCACGAATTCTGCGAGCAATTAATTGGGTAACTTGCGAACCAAAATCAAGAATTAAAATACGCTGCTGGTGGATGTCTTTTTTCATCAATTTTATTCCTAAACTATGAACTAATACAAAATTAGGCTGATATTGTACCATTTACCAATTAAATTGAGAGTATTAATTA
>NZ_LZGZ01000304.1:0-1427 GCF_001690515.1 Gilliamella sp. Fer4-1
GGGTGAGCAAACCATTGAACGCAAAAATATTTAGATTTTTATGAAGTTAACTTTTTTAGGAACAAGCGCAGGCTCTCCTACCGCACAACGTAACGTGAGTAGTATTGTGCTAGATGTTAGGCAAGAAAGAGGGCGCTTATGGCTTTTTGATTGCGGTGAGACAACTCAGATGCAAATGCAAAAAGCCAAATTTAGCCTTTCTAAACTTGAGATCCTCTTTTTAACACATTTACACGGTGATCACCTGTTTGGGCTACCCGGTGTTTTAACATCTCGCTCTTTAATGCAAAATCAATCATCGTTAATTTTGGTTGGTCCAAAAGGTATTAAACAATTTATCGAAACGGTCATTGAAATTAGTGATTCTTGGTTAACTTACCCGCTTAATATTATTGAGCTTGAAAAAGATTGTACCGTTTTTGAAGATAACCTGTTTCGAGTTGAAGCAAAATTATTACAACACCGCGTGCCTTGTTTTGGTTATCGTATTATTGAAAAAGATCTGCCAGCAACTTTAAATATTGATAAATTAAAGCAAGATAATATTGAGATAGGTTCTTTATATAGTGATCTTAAAAAAGGTAAAACAATCATACTTGATGATGGGCGACTAATTAATGGGTTAGACTATTTAGGTCAAATTAAAAAAGGTCGGAAATTAGCGATTTTAGGTGACACAATACCTTGTGAAGCATCGATTGAACTTGCTAAAGATGTTGATGTTCTTGTGCATGAAGCAACACAAGAACATGCTTTAGCGGATAAAGCCATTGCGCGCGGCCATTCGACAACAACACATGCCGCAACAATAGCCAAGCAAGCTAATGCTAAAAAGTTAATTATGACTCATATTAGCCCTAGATATAGTTTACATGATAATGATAAATTGGTTAGCGAAGCTAAAAATATATTTCCTAATACCGAAATAGCCACCGATTTTTCCACGTTTGATATTTAAACAAATTTCGCCGAAATGCTCGGCGAATAAGCGGCTGTTCTAAATACAAAAATCTTTAATTAATTGTTCTATTGTTGCTTTGGTTGGCTTTAAAAAATCTAATGAAATAAATTCATCGGGTTGATGCGCTTGTTCAATTGATCCCGGACCTAACACAATAGTTGGTGAGATTTGATTTAAGTATGGTGCTTCGGTACTATAATTCACTGTTTCGGCACTATGGCCAACTAACTTTTCAATATGCTGTAATGCCGGATGATCTTTTTTGCATTCATAACCTGGAATAGGCGAAACTTCGTATTGTATTTCAATTCGATTTGGATATCTATCTATGACAGGTTGAAGTACGTCACAAAGGGCATTATAAAGCGAATCGATATCATTATTAGGCAATACCCGAATATCAATGACCAGTTCACAACAACCACAAATACGGTTTGCTGCATCGCCTCCATGAATAACACCTAAA
>NZ_LZGZ01000305.1:0-2589 GCF_001690515.1 Gilliamella sp. Fer4-1
AGATAGAGATTTATAAAATGGGGAGATTCAACAATAACATATTGTTGAATCTTTTTTTACTTAGTGTTCAATAATACGAGGAAAATCTTCGTTGCTACGTAGCGTCAACACTTCAACACCGTTGTCTGTCACTAAAATGGTATGTTCATATTGCGCAGAAAGACCATGATCTTTCGTTTTGACAGTCCAACCATCTTTCATGGTTCGAGTGCGCCAGTCACCAGTATTTACCATAGGTTCAATCGTAAAGGTCATACCTGGTTTTAAAATGACACCGCCATCATCTGCATCATAATGCAAAACTTGTGGTTCGTCATGATAGACTTCACCAATACCATGGCCACAATATTCACGTACCGATGAGAAACCGAACTTATCTACATACTTTTGTATCGTTTTACCAATTTCTTTTAAACGAATACCTGGTTTTATGATTTTAATTGCTTCGTAGAGACTTTCTTGTGTAACTTGGCATAGCTTTTCACCTGTAATTGTTGGCTTTCCTGCAATATACATTCTAGAGGTATCGCCATGAAAACCATCTTTGATAACAGTCACATCGATATTTAAAATATCACCATCTTTCAGCTTTTTATCAAAACTCGGGATGCCATGGCAAACAACATCATTAATTGAAATACAGCTCGTATGTTGATAACCATGGTAACCAATATTAGCAGGTATGGCTTTTTGTACGTTGATAATATAATCGTAACAAATTTTATCTAATTCACCTGTACTAATGCCTGGTTTTACATAGGCTTCAATCATTTCTAAAACTTCAGCCGCCAGCTTACCAGCTATGCGCATTTTTTCGATTTCTGCGGGGGTTTTTAACTTAATAGACATTAAATTCTTCCTGTAATAGTAATGACAATATCCTATCATACACCGCTATTTCGTCAAATCATACTAGCGGATTAAATGGGTATTTTACTTAATATTTTTGTAAAAAAGTTTCAGGAAGCTATATGTTTTAGTATAAAATAAAAAACAATACTTATTTATTAGAGTGAATTCAATCCATAATAATTCATTATAAAAAAGGTTTTTATATTAATGCAATGTCGTTTTTATCAGCAAAAAAAATGTTTTTCTTGCCAGTGGTTAGACCGCCCATATCACATACAATTAGCCGAAAAACAAAATAAGCTGTTACAACAATTAAATCAGTTTAAACCAACCGACGTCAAAGAGCCATTTGCTAGCCATGAAACCGCTTTTCGTAATAAAGCAAAAATGGCGGTGCTAGGTACTGTTGAAAAACCTATTTTGGGTATACAAACGGAAAATGAGATGGTCGATTTATGTGATTGTCCTCTTTACTCAAATAGTATGCAAAATATTTTAAAACTGGTTCGAACTTTCATCCGTAAACAAGAGCTTGTGCCTTATAACATCAATAAGCGGAAAGGGGAGTTAAAATTTGTTATCATTACCGAAAGTAAAATAGATGATAAAATCTGTTTTATGATCCGATTTATTTTAAAATCGCACAAGTTTGTTGATAGAATAAATAATTCTTTCAAACAATTACAAGAAAAAATTCAAAACTTATTGGTGGTATCAATAAATATACAACCTAATCATGCGGCAATATTAGAAGGCGACGAAGAGTTAGTTTTAACAAAGAGCCCATTCCTACCCATGACCTTAAATGGTGTTCCTCTTTTTATTAAACCTAAAAGCTTTTTTCAAACTAATACTGATGTTGCTAGCAATCTTTATAAAACAGCAAGTGACTGGATTGCAAATTTACCTATCTATTCTATTTGGGATCTGTTTTGTGGCGTAGGTGGTTTTGGATTAAGTTGTGTCAGCCAAGGAATAAAGAAAAATATTCAATTAACAGGGATTGAAATTAGCCCAGATGCAATTGAGTGCGCAACAAAATCTGCTAATAATCTGGGATTTAAACAGTTAATTTTTAAATCGCTTGATGCTACCCAGTATGCTATTGCTGAACAAAAGATTCCTGATTTAGTATTGCTAAATCCGCCAAGGCGGGGAGCTGGCAAAATGCTTTCACAGTATTTAGAACAAATGTCGCCTAATTATATTATGTATTCAAGTTGTAACTTATCTTCACTTGTTGAAGATTTAAAATGGTTAAATAATTATCAAATTACTAAATCGCAATTATTTGATATGTTCCCACATACTGCTCATATGGAAGTTTTAATTTTGTTGAAAAAAAAGAGTGCACATGAAAATAAAAAGCTTTAATTTTTCCATAAGTTCAGCGCTAGAGTTGTTGAATAAATGCTAGGTGTAACTATTGGCATCATCTAAATTTTGGTTTTAAAAAGCATAGCCAACAAGTTTTTTAAATCGCCAGTTTTATGTAGTAAAGCGATAACCTAATCGTAAATTTAAATATAAAACAGCGATAACCCTAGTTCATGAAATTGCCTCTAATTTATTGAACCACCTATGGAGCACTGATTGCTTTAACAAGACGTTGGGGTAGGTGGTATCGTATTTGCACGGCAAATGATTGAGAAGCAAACGAGCAAGTCTATTACTATCAATTAATCATTGTGGAATGATTCAAATCGGATATTTCTTGGTTCATTGCCACATAATACA
>NZ_LZGZ01000306.1:0-1985 GCF_001690515.1 Gilliamella sp. Fer4-1
AAGAATATGATAATTTTCTATATAAAGTAACAACAAATTAAGGAATGAATATTTATGGCTAGAATAGATTATTCGTCTTGGGCAAGGTTGTCCCTATCTATTTCAAATCTGAAACTAGATAAAAATAATCCCAGAATTCCATATTACATACCAACAAAAACAACTAAAGATATTCTTTCTTATTTATTTGAACATGAAGATATAGAAAAATTAGCTGAAAAGATAGTAGGTAAAGGCTTTATCAATCATGAACCAATATATGTAACAAAAGAGAATGATTCTTATGTTGTTATTGAAGGTAATCGAAGAATATCAGCTTTAAAATGTTTACTAAACCCATCACAAGCCCCATCTGTTAAATTGACAAGAAAGTTTGAGAAATTAAAAAATAAATTAGGAAATAATCTTATAGATAAAGTTGAAGTATATGTTGCACCATCTAGGATTGATGCTCAAAATGTGTTATTTGAATTACATGCAGAAGGAAAATTACAATGGAACCGTCAGCAAAAAAATAATTTTATTGTTGGCGCTGGCGCAACTAGTGGGGAATCAATAGAAGAAATTGCTGCTAGATTTAATGTGAAACCCTCTGAGATTCAAGATTCTGTGCAAGAATACTACTTAAATCGATATTTTACCGAATTAGGTTTGCCAACTGATATAGAAGAAAAAGCTCTAAATACTAATTTTAGCCTAACTAATTTATCTAGATTGGTTAATACTAATTTATTTAAACAAATAACTGGTTTTAAAATTAATGATGGAAAATTACAAACCCAAATATCCAAAAATAAATTTAATTATCTTATAAGCTACTTTGTTCGAGATATAATTGATAAAAAAATAGACTCAAGAAAACTGAATAAAGTTGAAAAAATTGAGGAATATATTAATAAAATTTACAATTCAATACCTGATGATATTGAAGATAATGGTGCGGTTGATTTTGGGCCAGAGAATACTCAAAATGTAGACGAAACTCCTATTAACAAAAAAGAAAAAAAGAAAAGAAAATCTCCCGAAATGTTAATACCTAAAAATAAGACTTACCATACAGGATCACAAAAATTAGATATTCTTATTGAGGAGGCTCAAGGTATAATTATTGATATGCATAAAAATGCAAGTGCATTATTGTTAAGGACAATATTAGAATTGGCTGTTGTGAGAACATTTGAAATACATAACTCTAGAAATCAATGTATTAATCAAAATGGAAGAACTAAAAATCTTTCTGATAATTTAAATGCCTTAACTAAAAGAGATAGTTGGTTTAGTAATAAAGCATATTTGTATGATTTAAAAAAATTCATTGATAATCAAAGCACAAATTGGAATAGTCTAGAATCTTTAAATCGATATGCTCATGGCGAATTTATTTTACCCGATAAAGAAATGTTGAGAGCTGTTTGGTTGATTACAGAACCACTCATTTTGATGTGCGAAAATAAGAATTGACTCTATCTTTGATGTGGCCATAATATTATTTTTAATATATTATGGTCATTTAAACAATAAACTAAAGCATTTATGACAAATAACAGTTCACCACTAAGATATCCTGGAGGAAAAGCAAAATTTGCTCCTCACATTGAGTCCATAATCAAATCAAATCAAATTACTGGTGGCGATTATTATGAAGTTTATGCTGGTGGTGCAGGCGTTGCATTGAAACTTCTTTTTAGTGATTATTGTAAAAATATTCACATTAATGATGCAGATTTAGCAATTTATTCTTTTTGGAAATCAATAACAGAAAATACAGATGCTTTCATTCAATTAGTAAATGATACAGAAGTGTCTATTGATGAGTGGCATAAACAAAAGAAAATATTAAATGATCCACTTAATTACTCAATGACTCAATTAGGATTTGCCACATTTTTCCTAAATCGTACAAATCGCTCAGGAATATTGAAAGGTGGTGTTATTGGAGGGCTAAAACAGCAAGGAAATTACAAAATAGATGCAAGATTTAATAA
>NZ_LZGZ01000307.1:0-3768 GCF_001690515.1 Gilliamella sp. Fer4-1
TAAATAATATTAGATCTAAACCTTTATATGTCTTGAATTGGTGTTTAGAAATACTATTACCATGTTATTTATCAATAAAAATTCTTAATCAATAAATAGTTAACAAAATAAAAGCTTATTCATTAATACTAGAAAGAACCAGAAGAGCTTACCGCTGCAAACGGCGAATTAGATAGATTTACCTAGTCTGATACGATTAGATTTAATCTGTATCATTATGCGCTTAGTGGGTTGACTTGGATTGATCCGTGGGGGGATTATCCGCAGGATGTGGTTCTGATTCACAAAATTAGCTAAACCTGTCCAAGATTTATACATCGGAACATATGGCAAATCTAGAGCAGCTAATATAAAAAGCGGACTTAATCCAACTCATACTCCACATCATGTAGTTCAAAATGCAGTAAGCCCAACAACTCATAGAAAAGGAATAACTATTGATTTAACAAAATATCTTCATGAATTAACTTGGGCTTATAGAAAGCCTATTATTTCAAGATTAAACAATCGAGAATATTTAACAAGAGATATTCGTGACCTTAAAAAAATATTAAACAATGCTGAATATAGTTGTGAGGTAATAAACAGACAATTAAGTGAAATAATTAGGCAAAACAAAAATCTTGGAATGATTAAAACTATGACTAAAGATGACGCATTAAATTTCTTATTAAGACATCAACCCATGCCTTCTGATAAAGATCTAACTCAAGATATTATTAACAAATATGATGACGTACGAAAGTTTTTTATTAAAAATCCAGATAGAAAAGCAATTGAGTTATTTTTAAGATCTTTTGGTGAAGGTGATGGATGGGGCGTATATCAGTTGGTAGAAGATTTCTTTTATCAATGCTGTAATATTGATGTAAAAAAAGAAATCCAAAAAGTTCTTGAAGATATAACAATACCAGACAGTATTAGATATTGGGTTACACAAATAGCCGCAGCTTTTAGTGATGAAATATTAAGAATATGGACTTCAAGTATCTTTGCAATCTAAAAATATTGATATAAGAGATGCGGTCAAAGTGGCAATTAATCAATTAGATGAATATAAAAAGAAAAACTAAATTAGAATGCTAAAAAATAAAGTGCTGAAAACATCCGAAAAAATCAACGTCAAGTAGATATAAAAGGTAATGAAGTTAGTAAAAATAAGCCAGATATTCAATTTGATTTAGATGGTAAACACTATAATATTTAATTGGATACAACATTAAAGGGGGAGTTTTGGATATCAAAAATATAATTCCAAGACTTGATCCTAATGCCAGAAATACATTTTGATTAATTGATAATTTAGGAAATATTTTAAATGGCTTTTCAAGATACTAATAAGATGTTAGCGTTTTCCATAGTTAATAGTAATCTCACCGAGATTGAAAGCATTATTCAAAATGGATTAAACTGGTCGTGTGAACCGCAAAAAAGTAGAAAACGAATTGAAGAAATACATTTGAATGTTCAAAAAGGCAGCGCTTTACCACCAGTAGGCGCTTTTTATTATTCATGTGTGAATGATAATAAACTAATCTTTGTATCTAATTTATCTGATGGTTGGGATTCCTTACTCTATTGTATAACGGAAGCAAACCATTCAAGCTATCTATCATTTAGGATACTACTTGGAGCTTACCCCTTAGTAGAGATGAGTTTTATCGATTCTGGAAAAACTGTCCGCTTAGTTAGAGCAATGAAAGAAGATAAATGGCTTTTCTATGAAAAAGGTGATCTTTTATGGTTTGAAGACAAAGAACAATATAATAAAAAACGAATTAGAGATAGGGTTACCTATGATCTATTACTTTCATATGCAAAAAAGAATGATATTGACTTTACTTCCTCTAATTTTTTTAAAACAAAAAAAGAGTCATTATGGTTATATAAAATACGGTAGTTTAAAAAAACAATAAAAGTTATTAGCACAATTGTAAAATTAAGCTTTTCCTAACCAAAAGGGCATAATAAATGTTTCTTCCATTCTCAATTACTGCCACTAGTAGCCGTATTAAAATAAAATCAGAATATTAACGTTACGTGATTGTCTAATCGTCAACCACATCGCCCCCTGCTAGATAGGCGCACCATCAACAGCCTGTATATCTATACCAACCAGAGTAGCTACGAGCCGCTAGCAAGTATAGACACAGACGGCAACCATGAACAACATATCCGCTACTTCCAAAATGACCTGAACGGCTGTTCGGAAGAACTTACCGATGCAAACGGCGACATCGTCTGAGAATGTAGTTATCAGCTCTGAGGTAAGAAGATTCAGGAAACTGAACGCCAATCAATAGAGCAAAACCTCAGATATCAGAGGCAATATTTAGACAGAGAAACCAGCTGACATTACAATACTTTCAGGTACTATGATCCGGATATAGGTAGGTTTACCCAACCCGATAGGCTTAGCCGGTGGCATTAATCTTTATCAGTATGTGCCTCAATGGGTTGAGTTGGCTTGGATAGATCCGTGGGGATTGAGTTGTGTAAAATGGAATGGTAGAGCTCAAAGATTTTATGGGGAAAATGGTCGATTTATTTCTAGAGCCGAATCAGCTAAGGCGACAAGAATTAATCCTCAAAAACAAGCGTGACATATCCAAGGTACTCCTCAATATGATAAAAGCGTAAAACAAGAGAAACCAACATCAGCATTTGATAGTCAATCTAATGTTGATAAATTAGTACGTGATACATTAGCATATGGAATTCCAATACCAAATCAACTGCGTAAGCTACGATTTGGAAACTGGTAGTCATGTTGGAACGGGCCCTAATAAAGGAGCCAAACTAAAGTCAGGGTTCATATCGACTTTAAAGGCGAAGCACATGGACATCCTGCAAGAAGGGAGCTTTGACATTAATGTATAAACAAAAAAAAGAAAGGATCTTATGTGATATTCTAAATGCATATCATGATTTAAAAAAACCAGATTTCCATTTCGTGATGGAAACATATAATTCACTAAAATATAAAGAGGTAATAAATGATATTTATTCTTTATTTAGATTTAAAGTTAAAGATAATACCGATTTAAATTATGATGTTTGCATATCATTAGAATTTGATTATCTAAATAAATCAATGTTTTTATATTTGTCCTTAGTGTCAACATATGCTTTTTTACTTTATGATGATAAAGTTATTGATAGCAATGATGATGTTTATCAATTATTTACTAACTTAATGGATATATTATTTTCTAATAATTTTGTTTTATTAAAAAAAAACGAGCTTTTATATGAATTTGATATAGATACCTCACCTTTCGGTGTTAAGGATAAAAAGGCATCAATTTTAGGGTTGCTATTTTCATTTGGTTTGTCGGTTAACTAAAAACAATAGCCTTTTTATTTGGGCACAGCGTGGAAATAATTGAAGGGCATATTATCTCCTTCCCCTAAAACTCAATGAAGACTTGTTCCAGATAATATCCAAAAAATTAATCTCACGTGTAAAAAAGTATTTACAGTGTGGTATGTCCTGGTATGTCCACACTTTTTAGTACCAAAAAGATAAGGTCATAGATTCATTTTATATTCAATGGGTGACTGGTAATTTAAAGACGAATGCAGTCTATTATAATTAAACCAATCCACATAGTGATTAAATTGCAACCTGAGTTGTTCAAGTGAATCAAAAATCGTGTTTGACACAAATTCAGTTTTCACCGCTTTAAATGTTGCTTCAGCAACAGCATTATCATAAGGGCATCCCTTATGGCTTAATGAACGCTCAATGCCAAATTCCTTTAAACA
>NZ_LZGZ01000308.1:0-2314 GCF_001690515.1 Gilliamella sp. Fer4-1
CCTATTATTATATTGTGTTCCCTGTATACACAAGGATATACCAGTGCTTTTAGAAGCAATGAGTGAACTTCGCCCTAAAATGGACAAATGCCATGCCAGTTAAATATAAGTATGCCAGGTTATTACCAAACGTGGGCTCAAATTAAATGGGCTATTTAGTTATATCAAAACATCTGATTAGCGATATAAAGTACGTTTAGGTGTAGCTTAGTGTACGATATCAGGAACAAAGGCTATGATATAACAGAAAAACGGCAAATCGGGTATGATAAAAGCCATTCAGAAAACCAATTGATTTTATTGAAGTTTTTAAGTGGTGGTGAAAGGTGACATTAATGTTTTTACCACAAAACTACCTTAGTTTAATTCTATGCCTAAGATTATTCATACACTAGAAATGGAGCTACAAATTATAGTAATAAAAAAAGCGTGAAATATACAATAAAACACTTGACTGTTTAAACGTTTAAATATATGATATGCACATGATGCGGTGTTAAGCGCACAGAATTTAAGTCCACTAAAATAGTTGGGCTTTTTTTGTTTCCATATGTAAGTCATTTTATGAGAGCACGAGCATATAGACGACATCAGGCTAAGCGATGTTTAGATAACAGAAAGCATGATTTTCATTCTGGCAATACTAGAAAATCGCTTAAAAAGCATGTAATAACACCGGTAGCCTGTTCTTGTTGGATGTGTGGTAATCCAAGAAAATATCATAAATCATTAACTTTACAAGAGCATCGCTCATTATTGAATTTAAAAGAAAGCCTCATTTAGAGGCTTTTTTACTATTTAAACAAAACTTTATAGATAAAACCTCATAGACAAAGCTTTACAGTATCAACCATAAATTAAACTTGCAAACTATCTAAGTTTTCACTTATTTACATTAATTAATGCAATCTTAACTACCTTGATTTTTTAAGATTTTATTGTTATAGTTAAGATCAAAAGCGAGGCTCTTCTCGCCTTTGATACTACTAAAAAGCTGGAAAACTTAAATAGAAGTAGAAGAACAATGATTAGTATTTTCATTTTTCTTCTCCTTATCCCAACTTAGATCGAGGGTTTACTTTCTCAAGTTTCTTGCTTGGTACTTATAGTTAATTGAGTGCGATGATTTTTAATTAGAACGCTCGATATTTTTATTTATTTTGGAGTTGTTTTTTAAACGGATTTATGAAAAAGTTTATCATCTCGCTTGTGCTTGTTTCTTTTTTTGCTAATTCAACACAAAACTTTAATACAGCAAAAAACCAATTAACTAAATTGTATAAATCAAACCCAAAACAAACTGAGTTTTATTGCGCTTGTGAATTTAGCTTTAACGATAAAAAAGGCGTTGTTGATTTTGGTAAATGTGGTTACAAACCCAGAAAAAATGAAGCTCGAGCCTCTCGTATAGAATGGGAACATGTCATGCCAGCTGAAAATTTTGGACGCCATTTACAATGTTGGCGAGATGGTGGACGTAAGGCGTGTAAAAAAGATGCTACGTTTAATCTGATGGAAGGTGACATGCATAATCTACAGCCTGCAATTGGCGAAGTTAACGGTGACCGTTCCAACTACCGATACTCGCAATTCACTAATCAATTTAATCAGTATGGACAATGTCAATCTGCAGTTGACTTTAAAGCTCGTCAATTTCAACCACGTGACGAGATTCGAGGCATAATTGCACGCACTCATTTTTATATGTCAGATAAATACAACATTAACTTATCGGATTCTGAGCGCAAATTAATGACAGCGTGGAATAAAATGTATCCGCCTGAACAATGGGAATGCAAGCGCAATCAACAAATTAAACAAATTCAGGGTCATGATAATAAATTTATTACAGAGCAATGTAATAAAGAAAGCCTCAATTAGAGGCTTTTTTGTTATCAAGGTAAAATTTCACAGCATCAACAATAAGCTTGGCTTGAGGAATATCTAAGCTTTTACTTGCTTGTTCAATTAATGCGATATCATCAACGTGTAGTTTGAAGCCTTTCACTTTAATTCCTCGTTTTTGGTCACTTTTTTGATTAATTTCAACTCTTGTTAATGCCATGTTATCCGCCTTGATTTTTTAAAATTAAATTGTTATATTTAAGGTTATCGGAGAGGTTTCCTTCTCCTTTGAACTACTTCAGAATGCTGGCGAGCTTATCAAAAGTAGCAGAATTAAAATGAATATTTTCTTTTTCATTTTTCTTCTCCTTAAGCCCTTGTCTTAGGTCGGGGGTTTACCTTATCAAGTCCTTTACTTGATGTTTATTGTTGTAAGTTAACTTACACTAAAGGTCAACAATCTTTATCT
>NZ_LZGZ01000309.1:0-7571 GCF_001690515.1 Gilliamella sp. Fer4-1
ATGCTGATTTTTTGTTTGAAATGCCTATACCTCAAGATGGCTCATTGACTAATGTTGAGAGTGCTTTACAAGTAAAAGTAGAAAATAGTGATAGTTCTTGGAAATATGATGAACTTAATTCTGGACAATTTAATATTACATTTATTGATCAAAATATGGGATTATCATCTTCATTTAAGCACCTTGATGATATTATTACTATTTCTAATATTATATTTATTGTAATAAATCGAGATCCTTATTCAATTAAAGTTGCTAAAAAGATATTAGAGGAAATTTCACGGAGTACTGCTCAAAAACCAGAATTTCTAAATAAGCGATTTTTAATTTGTTTAAATGACAATTCTTTCTATGATAAAAAAAATGCTTTACGTGATGACGATATTGAAGAGTTTTTAGAACGCAGTATCGACTTTAAGCGTAAATATATATCAAAGATAAGTAACTTTAAAAAGGCTGCTAATAGTAGTGAAATAAAAGAAATCTCTTCAGCTATTATTGGGAATAAGAAAATTCAAAAAAATAAGTCTAAAAAATCTTTTACAATATTAAAAAGAAAGAAAGATTAGTTTTTAATGTGGGATAGGGCAGAGAAAATTATGTTGAAATGTTGGAGATTATTTTTTTGTCAAAAGAAAGCGAATATTTCGATTGAATTTGCAATTGTTTGTCCTTTTTTAATCGCTCTATTTGTATTTATGCTTGAGTTAAGTAGAATTATGATTATTGGTTCTGCTTTAGATTTGATGTCTACTGAAATAACAAGAAAAGTAGCAATTTCTGAAAATACAAATTATGCTGAACAAATGCAACAATTAGTTACCTCAGAAGTTAAATTATGGCCTTATTTAACTAATTCGGACGATTTTCATATAACAGTAACATTTTGTAGCACAATACAAGATATAGCTAGTAATTCTTGCCAGATTACGCTTAGTGATAATACTCGCCTAATATTATTTAATTTACAATATGACTATCGTGCTATATTTTCTGAAATATTTTCAAGTATTTTAGACTCTTCTTTAACAAAAAAAACAGTTGTTTACCGTGAATTTTATGAAAAAGTGAAGGACTAAAATAGCAATGAAATATTTGAATAATTTTTTTCGCAATAAAAGCGGTGTTGTTTCAATTGAGTTTGCGGCTTGCTTTTTTTTATTTTCACTATTAGTCTTCATTATTTATGATGTATACAGTACCATCATGCTACAAAATAAACTTGAACGGGCAAATTATACAGTTGCATCAATTTTTCGTGAAAGGTCAGCTATTTATCCAATGGTGGGTAATGCAAATAGTTCTAATAATTATTTAACATGTATTAGGGATCTTAAATCTTGCTACAGATCTCATGAGTTATTTGACGATAACCAAGTGCAAGAATTGCGTCAATTGGCTAGTTCATTATTAGATCGTGACGTTGCGATAAGAGTCGATGCTTTATTTGTTTTACAAGATCCTAGACATCCGCAAGACTTGCACTATGCTAAATTAGCCACCCTAAGTTCAGAATCGTGTTCTGCAGGAGTTTGTGATAGCGCTATTAGCTATTTTGGTTCATTACCTGATATGATTGGAAGATCATCCCCTAGAAACAATGATTATTTAAAACTTATACCCTATGTTCAAAGAACAATTGATCCAGCGACGGGATTAACTGGGCGTTGGATTCCATTATATCGAATTAGCATGTGCATTGTTAATGAAGAGAGTCTTTATTTAAAATGGAAGAATTCCAGTAGAGAGGCAACGGATACTTTCCCAAACTTGTGTAGTAATATTGCACTATTATCTCGTTGCAATAACATTGCGGAAAATAATGGTTCGGCTTGCCCTATTTATCATCGTTAATTAATACTCTTTTAAAAGTATGAGAGGATTATATGAATAATAACAAATTAAAACAGAACAATTGTAAAAAGAAAAGCTTTTTTAAGTGTACTGCTGGAAACGTTATTATAAGTTTTGCAATTATGCTACCCGCTATGCTTACTTGCATGTTAGTTTCAATTGATCATACTCAAACTATGCGTAATCGGGCTAGATTATCAGAAGCAACTAATGAGGCTTCATTAGCCGTTATTGCTATAAATAATAAAAATGCTGATGAGGCATCACTTGAACAAAACCAGCAAATGGCATTGAACTATATTAATTATTTTGTTCATCAAAAAATTAGTAGTGATAAATTAGATGGTGCTAATATAAAAATAGAATATAAAGAAGATAAAAAAGAATATGATATTGCCTATAATCAAATTTTTAATTCTTTAATTACTCGTAACGACTATACTGGCAGTACGGAAAGTGAAGCGATTTCTGTAAGTAATAAAACGGAAAGCTATGGCAATACTCAAAAATATGATGTTCGTGATTCAGTTGCTATTGCGTTTATTAGTGATTTTTCAGGTTCAGCAACATGTGAGTACAGCAATACGCAATGTAATGATTATACTGCAGTTGTTCGAAATAGTGATACACGACGCCTTAATTATATGAGAAAGGCAATAGGAGACATCATTAGCAAATTTGAAAAGTACCCCACATATAATTTTGCTTTAATTCCTTATGATATTGGAGTTCCTGTTTTAACAAACGCCAAAAATCCTGCTGGTGGTGAAGGTTACTCGTGCTCAGTTATGTACAAAATGAAAGAGCCTTACGATTCAGTTGACTATAATTTCTGGGCGAATAAAAATATCGCATATCCTAAATGGAGTAAGTTGAAAAAAATTCATCTAATTGATGATTATTTAACTTATAACTATTTTAATAAATTTAATAAAAATACAGCATATTACTATCTGGATTATTATTATTATCTTTATTATTCAAAAATAATCGGTCCTGCAGTAGGCGCTCATAGTGATAGTGATTTAGTAGAGAAAAACCTGTGTGAACATAGGCATAATATTGAACAGGTTAATATGGGATCTTCTCGATATGCTTGCAATAAGAAAGATCCTGTTGACTACCCATTATCCCTTGGAAACAAAAAAAAAGTTGAAAGGCAATATGCTAAAATAGTTCAATTATATGATTATATGTTTTCTGGTTACTATGATGATGTGCATTATTCGTTTGCCAATACTTTGACAGTTGATGTAGATGGAACTCTCAGGTCATTATTTACAAAAATGGATGAGAATACAATAACGTTTAACCGCATTATATCGCCTACCATGACTAGTTTTTCTCCATTTCAAGGGATGTGTCAATCGCCTTTATACAGTAATGGTATCATGAGTAAAAAAATGATTAAAATGCCAGATTCAAAAAGGCTTGCTGAAGCAGCGAACCATGTTAGAAATTTTAAAGCATTACCTCATTTAATCCCTTTAAGTGATGATGATGAAGATCATAAAGCCCACAATAGAGAGCTTCGAGGATTTATTAGCGATAATAATGTAACTTGGCAGCCTGGTGGTGGAACGGATACTATGACTGCTTTACTGAGAACTGTGCCTGTGATGGCTAAAGAAAGCTCTAATAATAAAATTATGATTATTATTACTGATGGTAAAGATGACAAAGGTGCGGATAAGCTTAGAGACGATTTTTTAGATGGTAATGTTTGCCAGAGTATAACAGAAGGTTTAAGGTCTCAGGAAAACTATAATAAAGGTTATATTAAAAAGCCTGCTAACGCAGCCGCAATTTATTATATAAAATTAGATCCTAATGCTAGTAACTTGACAACTGAGGCAGAATATGAGGCTATGTACGGCAAATGGTTTACTAAATGCATGAAAAAGAATAAAAACTACTTATTTGAAGCTCAAGATTATCAGTCATTATTTGATGCAATAAATAGAATTATTGAGGTAGAGACAGGTAACTTTATTAATAAAAGTGAGTGAGCAAGATCAAGATAATGAGAAATAGGAGTTGCCAAAAATGAGAATTACAAAAATCATTATATTATTTATGACCTGCATATGTTTTCCATTGTTAGCAGAACAATCAGGAGATAAACGTACAGATGCATTAATTTTTCTCAATGCGTCAGAAGCAGATCCAATTGCAAGAACTAGCTTAAGGAAAACAGGTCTAACTATAGAAAATGGTGATCTTTGGATTTGGGGTTACAGATATACAGGACAACAAGGTAATGGGGTTACTCGTGTTCGTCGTGACCGCATGCCCGCTAGAGTTAATACTTTTGTTAGAGCAGGACTCTCTATTACCCAAGTCGCTGCTGGTAAATATCATATTATTGCACTTGATGATCGAGGTGATGTCTGGGGGTGGGGTAGAAACTTACGCCAAGAAGCTACAGGTGGTCAACAAAAGAGGAATGGGAAAAAAGATGACAGATATGTAAACGAACCTGTTTCAGTTTTGAAGGAGCAAGATGTTATTGAAATTGCATGTGGGAGATACAATTCTTACGCTTTGACAAGAAGTGGGGATGTTTATTCTTGGGGAAACAATCTTCGTGGTCAATCGGGGACGGGTACTCGTTCTTCAGCAATTGCACTTACAAAAATTACTGGATTTGGAGGTAAAAAGATAGTAAAAATTGGTTCCGGTTATGATAGTGGTTATGCTATTAGTGAAGATGGGGAAGTGTTTGCTTGGGGAGACGGAGATCGAGGTGCTTTTGGTGAAGAATTAGTAGGAAAAAATAGATTTCAAACTAAACCTAAAGCTATTACACAGAACCTGAAAGCCGGTATAACTGATTTTTCTAGTGGTAAAAAGATTTTGTATATTGGTGGTGGAAGTGCTTACACTATGATTTTACTTGATGATGGTAGAGTTTATGGTATGGGAAAATCTAGTCGCTTAGGTATTCAAGGTCCATATGAAGAAGATGAAGAATTACCAGAAGATAATGATGATGGAGACAGTGATGATTTGGATGAAAATAATGATGAGATTGAAGATGACCGAGATGATTATCATAAAGAGTTAACACCAGAAGAGATAGATGAAGAAAATGAAAAAAGGGAAGATCAAGGCTCTACACATCCTACCCCAACGTTGGTTACAACAAATGTTCGCTCACTTTTTTGCCGTTTCCGTGGTTGTGTTGCTATTACTAATGATAATAAATTAGTGACATGGGGACATAAAAGAGGAATTTATAAAAATATATTGTATGGGGCAAATCCAACAATTAGAGATAATATTCATGGCCCTTTGACCAAAATCGATGTTGGTCATCAACACTTTTTTTATTGGAATGAAGAAGGACAAGCTTTTGGTGTTGGGTACGGTTCGAGTAGAAAAATTAGTCCTAATAATAATAAAAGACAAGATTGGCCAGGATTGGAAATGAAATTTCTTACTGATGAGATGAAAAGAGTTTATGGTGATAATTATATTTTAGGGCAAGTACAGTAATAATGATGAATCAACTACTAATTAATGATGTTATTATTTTAACAATTTGGGGATGTTTATTAGTTGCTTGTTATACTGATTTAACACGCAGAATAATATCAAATTATGTTGTTTGTATAATTTTTATTCTCGCTATTTTGAATTTTATTTTTGGTGCAGGTCAACTAAATTATAAAGCATCAGGAATATTTTTGATTTGTGGTCTATTTATGTTTTATTGCCGATTAGTTGGGGCAGGAGATATAAAATTAATTACAGCGCTCTTGATATCTGTTCCACCGAATGATGTTTGGGGTTTTTTAGTGCTAATTACATTACTTGGGCTGCCGATTGCGATTATAGCAATAATATATAAATATATTAAAAAACCTGAAACAAGAGTCACATTACCTTATGGTCTAGCTATTAGCGGAAGTTATTTTTTAACGTCAATTACACTATTTAAAACAGTATTCTAATAATTACTTATTGTTCTCCCCCCCCCCGAATAATTACACTTTGATGGATAGTTTTTTTGGGGGGGACATTTATTTGGCTCTGTATATTCTTTACGCTAAGATTAAGTTCTAACCATCAGCTCACGCGATAACACATCAGCTTATGATATATATCCATTGATAGACTAGATTTTTGATACGGTTAAAGCACTTAGGCTTGATATTGGCAACATCCATACTGTTGCCTATTTTTCCACTTTTTATAGCTAACCGAATTACCTATGTGTAGCTACCCCCTAAAATAGTACAGCCAAAAAGTAGAAAATTCTCTATGATAAAAGTAAAAGAGGATTCAATTATGAAAAAAATGACTGAACATCAAATCGTAGCTATTTTAAAAGAAGCTGAAGCGGGTATTCTCGTTAAAGAGCTGTGCCGTAAATATGGCATGGGTAATTCAACTTTCTATAAATGGCGAGAAAAATACGGCGGAATGGAAACGTCGGATATCAAACGCTTAAAGGAGCTTGAGGATGAAAACCGCAAGCTTAAGCAGATGTTTGCCGAACTGAGCTTAAAATCTCAGCTTCAGGAAGAAATCATAAAAAAGCTTTAGTGCCCACAAAGGTACGTAAAATGTGGGCACAGCAACTACAACAAAATCATTCAGTTACTATTGATATGAGTTGTGCCATTGTTGGCTTAAGCCGTTGTGCTTACTATTATCAACCTAAGTTACTGGATGATTCAGTGATTGTTTCAGTGTTGAATGCTATCACAGACCGGCATTTACGCTGGGGCTTTCCTAAGTGTTTTAATCGTATCAGAAAGCTCGGCTATCAATGGAATCATAAACGGGTATATCGGGTGTATTGTGAATTAAAGCTTAATCTCAGGGTAAAGCGTAAAAAACGCATTCCTCCACGAAGCCCAGAAAGGCTATCAGCACCCAGTAAACAAGGTGAAGCTGGTCAATGGATTTTATGAGTGATAGTCGTTGTAATCAACGTCGCTTTAGGACATTCAATGTTATCGATGACTTTAATCGTGAGGCGTTAGGTATTGATATTGCAGTAAGCTTACCGGCAAGAAGGATTACCCGTTATTTAGATAAACTGGCCGAATATCATGGCTATCCATTAAAAATACGAGTAGATAATGGACCAGAATTTACAGGAAAAACCTTTATAAACTGGGCTAAATCACATGATATAGCCATTGATTATATAGAGCCCGATAGCCCTTATCAAAATGGCTATATTGAACGATTTAATCGTACCTATCGTACTGAGGTACTCGATTTATATCTTTTTAACAACTTAGCGCAAGCAAGGAGAATAACTGAAGAATGGTTAACGGTTTATAACACCGAAAGGCCGCATGAGGCATTAAATAACATGACACCGATTGAGTATAAAACACTAAAACAAGCAGCATGATTTTCTACGTGAGTTGTGTACTAAGTTTGGGGTATTTACAAAAAAGATCCCACTTTTTAGATAGGGATCTTCTTAGTCTGTTTAAAATAAAAATGTCTCAGTTAATTATTGCTAATATTCTTTACGCAAATAAAACCAGCCTAAATTACCTTTTTTATCACAAATATCTATTGATTTATGTACAACCAATAAATCAAGATAGATATCTTTAAAATCATTGAAAAAAATCAGCTACAACTTCAGTATTAGCTATCTGCATTTCTTCTTCCTCTTCTTCTGATAAGTTATTATCAAAAAACATTTTTATTGTTAATAAATTATCTTTATTTAATTCTGCTGTAAT
>NZ_LZGZ01000310.1:0-1460 GCF_001690515.1 Gilliamella sp. Fer4-1
CAGTGGCTATGTTTTTTCTTTATTGTAATACACTAAACCGCTTCTCGATGATAAGGCGTTAATCTTGCATTTTTATGCATATTATTACAGCATTTTCGCCTAATAATGTAGAAAATGCTATATATTACAAATTAGGATAGCTAATAAAACAGTGTAAGCTAGTTATAGACAAATCTATCCCCCCTTGCATTTTAAGGTGATAATATGCTGTATCAATGTTTTTTGATATTTCAAGTTCACCTATATATACAGGTAAAATATCATCTTCATCTATATTATTTTCATATTTCAGATCAATGATAGTATTTATCTTAATAGTACAAATTTCACCACCATCATTCATGTTCAAAATTTCAAGTATAATTAAATTTTGATTTAGATCTAAATCGAATCGGGATAGATTAACATCTACAAGTTTAAGATTGTCATCTTTCATCATTTTATTCGCCCATATTATTTGCCCATATTGATAAAATGAGCGGTAAAATAAACTGGCTTTGTAAATACCCTATTTAATACATAATTCACCTAAAAAATTAAGCTGCTTATTTTGCCGTTCTATAAATATATAAACCCTATTTTTGAACATTAATTGTGTCGCTTTTTTCAAAATCATCTTATCGCAAAAACATGATTCTATAAGTACTGCTTTTCAATTTAATAATAATTTTTGTGCCACAATTAAATAGCTAATGATAGTAATTACATTAATAATAGGTATAAAAACATGGCGTTAATTATAATCAACGATTTCACCTTTGAAAATATTATTGAATTAATTTGCCTCTGAGTAAAAATAGCAAATAAAAATTTTAAGCGATGCAAAGATAAATTAGAATGTTTTGTGCTAATTGAAATAGAATAAAGTAAGTCATTATTGAATTTATCTTGTTGATATAAAGATGTTAAAAAATATCCTCAAGTGCTAGTTTAGAAAGTTAAGGGGTAAAGCATGAACAAAAATCTAGAAAAAACGAGTAAATTTCTAAGTTACATTTTAAGACATCAACCTGAAGCTATAGGTATAGCTTTAGATTCTAATGGGTGGGTTAAGATTGAAACGCTAATTATGCAAGCTAATCAACATGGTGAATATCTTACCAGAGATCTAATTGAAGAAGTTGTTAAAACAAGCGATAAAAAACGTTTTACAATTTCAGAAGATGGGTTAAAAATTCGTGCTGCACAAGGACATTCAACTAAACAGGTTGAAATCAAATATCAACAACAAATCCCACCAGAATTTTTGTATCATGGGACGGCAACTCGTTTTATTGATTCAATTAAAGAACAAGGGTTAATTGCAGGTGACCGCCATTATGTTCACTTATCTTTCGATGAACAGACAGCTAATGCTGTAGGCAAACGACATGGTAAACCGATTGTATTAAAAGTAAAAGCTTTGTTAATGCATCAACAAGGCTTCAAGTTCTATTTAGCTGATAATGGTGTTTGGTTAA
>NZ_LZGZ01000311.1:0-3358 GCF_001690515.1 Gilliamella sp. Fer4-1
AACTTATCAAATCTTTTGATTCTTTTATATATTTTTTGAATATAGCTCATTCTTATCATCACTAGATAAGTAAGCAGTAGCTGTTTTTGGCATCTTGTCCATGATATTATGGCACATTGCTATTTAATTTAGAAATTAATACATATGAATTTAGATACTATTGTTGCACAGGCAACCCCACCTGGCCGTGGAGGTGTTGGGATTTTACGTATTTCGGGATCTCAAGCCCGAGCAGTAGCTCAATCTATATTAGGTAAATTACCTAAACCACGCCACGCTGATTATTTACCTTTTTTAGCATCAGATGGTTCAACTTTAGATGAAGGTATCGCTTTATTTTTTCCAAATCCACATTCATTCACTGGCGAAGATGTGCTTGAGCTACAAGGGCATGGCGGGCCAGTTATTCTCGATTTATTGTTAAAACGAGTTCTGGAAGTGCCTAATGTCCGTATTGCACATCCTGGTGAATTTTCAGAGCGCGCATTTTTAAATGATAAACTAGATCTTGCCCAAGCAGAAGCCATTGCTGATTTAATTGATGCAAGTTCGGAACAAGCAGCAAAATCTGCAATATCATCTTTGCAAGGTGTATTTTCTAAAAAAGTAAATACACTGGTTGAATCATTAATCCATTTACGCATTTTTACCGAAGCAGCAATTGATTTTCCTGAAGAAGAAATAGACTTTTTATCGGATGGTAAAATTGAGGCTCAGCTAAATGAAGTAATTACTCGCTTAGCTGAAGTTCGCCAAGAAGCTAAGCAAGGAACACTGTTACGAGAAGGAATGAAGGTAGTCATTGCTGGGCGCCCTAATGCAGGTAAATCCAGTTTGCTTAATGCACTAGCAGGGCGTGATGCCGCCATAGTGACTGATATAGCAGGAACGACCCGAGATGTACTACGTGAACATATTCATATCGATGGTATGCCGTTACATATTATTGACACCGCAGGTCTACGTGAAGCCAGTGATGAAGTGGAGCGAATTGGTATTGAGCGAGCTTGGCAAGAAATTGAACAAGCAGATAGAGTATTGTTTATGGTCGACAGCACAACAACGACCGAATCCAATCCCGAAAAATTATGGCCAGAATTTATTGAACGCTTACCTAAAAATTTGCCTGTTACTGTTATTCGCAATAAAGCAGATTTAACTGGCGAATCGCTAGGTTATAGCGAAGCAAATGGTTACTCGCAGATCCAACTATCTGCACGAACAGGTGAGGGAATAGAACTGCTACGAGATCATCTAAAACAAGCCATGGGCTATACCAGTAGTACCGAGGGAGGATTTTTAGCACGCCGCCGCCACCTACAAGCACTCGAAAAGGCCGCTCAGCACTTAAACAATGGCAAACATCAACTCGTTGTTTTTCATGCTGGTGAATTGTTAGCTGAAGAGCTAAGGTTAGCTCAAGAAGCTTTAAGCGAAATCACGGGAGAATTTACCTCCAATGACTTATTAGGCCGTATATTTAGTTCGTTTTGCATTGGTAAGTAAATGCAATTAAAAAATGAATAAAATCAATAGCTTTTCTGAACAACTTTTAGAGGTAAAAATGCACTCTTTTTTGGCGGTCTTTTATTCACAGTATGCAAATACTTCCTTGTTTTTGAAAATATTAAAGATATCCACATTAAACCACTATTTTAATGGTGATTTGTAAATGCGTTATTCTTGATATCGATTTGTCATAAATTTTTTTTATAACCTTAAAAAAAGATTGAAATCGCACGTTAATTAAGTAAGGATAACTGACAGTAATATTTTTATACACTATGTATAGCAAAGCCTTTAAGACTAATGCAATGAACAATAAGGAGTCAACATGTTTAGTAAAGATATGACTATTGCCGATTATGATAAGGAATTGTGGAATGCCATTAAAGGCGAAGAACAGCGTCAAGAAGATCATCTTGAACTGATCGCATCAGAGAACTATACCAGCCCACGAGTAATGCAAGCGCAAGGCTCACAACTTACCAATAAATATGCTGAAGGTTATCCTGGCAAACGCTATTATGGTGGTTGTGAATATGTTGATATTGTTGAAAAATTAGCAATAGAGCGTGCTAAGGAGTTATTTGGTGCGGACTATGCCAATGTGCAACCGCATTCGGGTTCACAAGCTAATTTTGCGGTTTATATGGCACTGTTAAAAACAGGGGATACCGTTTTAGGTATGAATTTATCCGAGGGAGGTCATTTAACGCATGGTTCGCCAGTGAGCTTTTCAGGCAAACTTTATCATGTTGTTTCTTATGGTGTTGATGATTCTGGTCATATTGATTATCAACAGCTGGCTAACATTGCTCAAGCCTCAAAACCTAAAATGATTATTGGCGGATTTTCGGCTTACTCGGGCATAGTTGATTGGAAGCGTATGCGCGAAATTGCCGATAGTGTAGGCGCTTACTTATTTGTAGATATGGCGCATGTAGCAGGTTTAGTTGCAGCGGGCGTTTATCCAAATCCTGTTCCTTATGCGCATGTTGTTACCACTACAACACATAAAACCCTAGGAGGCCCACGAGGGGGATTAATTTTAGCTAAAGGTGGTAGTGAGGACTTATATAAAAAACTAAATTCAGCGGTTTTCCCAGGGGCACAAGGCGGTCCTTTAATGCATGTGATTGCAGCTAAAGCTGTTGCATTAAAAGAAGCCATGGAACCTGCGTATAAACAATATCAACATCAAGTAGTTAACAATGCTAAAGCTATGGTGGAAGTGATTTTAAATCGTGGTTATAAAGTGGTATCTGGTGAAACAAACAATCACCTATTCTTAATTGATTTAGTCGACAAAAATATTACAGGTAAAGAAGCTGATGCCGCTTTGGGTAGTGCTAATATTACTGTTAATAAAAATAGCGTACCTAAAGATCCGCAAAGCCCATTTGTAACATCGGGTGTGCGTATTGGTACACCAGCTATTACTCGTCGAGGCTTTAAAGAAGCCGAATCACGTGATTTGGCCAATTGGATTTGTGATGTGTTAGACAATATTGATGATGAACAAACCATTCAAACAGTGAAAGAAAAAGTGTTAACTATTTGCCGTCGATTACCAGTTTATCAGCATTAATTATTGATAAAAAATTGCCGACTATTATCGGCAATTTTTTAATGAATTGTTTTATAAAATGATTTTTATTTATCATTCGTTGTATTATCTTGGTTTTTTTCTTGCTTTTGTAGTTCGATATAGTGTTCTAAATAACCTTTGTGCCATAACCAACCGCCCATTGCGCCAATACCAAGTAAAATAGCTAACCCAAAAGCGGCAATTAAAACTTTGTTGCTGTTGTTTTTCATTGGGTCACGCAAATTGCGTTTTGCGTTTGATGGCAGT
>NZ_LZGZ01000312.1:0-7210 GCF_001690515.1 Gilliamella sp. Fer4-1
TTTTCTAAATTCTAAACATAAATCTAGATGGGTAAAGTTATATAAAATACAAAATAAAATTAGTAATGAAATACAATCGATTTTACCAAGTGTTATCCCGATCACTTTTTCCTCGTTCATTCCATTATTTGCCCTTTTTTTTGACTTTTAATTAGCCTAATTTTGTGTAAATCAGGGTTAACAAAACATCTTCTTTGGATTGTCATACAGCTTTCTGTGTTGTTTGCCTCATTTTTATCTTTGTTTTAGGATCGTTGCTTCAATTTAATGTAACCTTAGGTGCAATTGCTAGTAGGTTTTGTTTTGCAAAACAACTATATATTATGTTTATATAGGTTTTATGTATGTTAAAATAGGATTTGAAAGATCATACCTAGTTTTTGGTTTTATCGCATTTAGTTTTACGCGAATATCTTCTTTCACACTATCAGTCCGTGGTCCATGGGATCTATGGAAGCAGAAAAACAGCGAACAATCTGAGCTCTGGCAGATACTCTCTGTAATAATTACATTAGATTAGGATATATTATGAAAATATTAGTTACTGGTGGATGCGGATATATAGGAAGCCATACGTGTGTCCAACTTATTAAATCCGGTTATACACCAATTATTATTGATAATTTGTTCAACAGTAAAGTATCAGTATTAGATAGAATACAAAAAATCACAGGTCAATCGGTCGATTTTTATCAAGGTGATGTGTGTGATGAAAAATTATTAGCTAAGATCTTTACAGAACATGATATCAAAGCAGTGATTCATTTTGCTGGGCTAAAAGCAGTTGGTGAATCAGTACACAAACCTCTCGAATATTATGAAAATAACGTTTACGGCAGTATCACTCTAATGAAAGCAATGCGAGAGGCAGGTGTTAAGCAGCTAGTGTTTAGCTCGTCGGCCACCGTCTATGGCGAACTCGCCCCTGTACCTTATGTTGAAACCTTGCCACAAGGGCTACCGACTAGCCCATATGGCAAAAGTAAATTAATGGTAGAACAATGTATAATGGATTTAGCTGTTGCCGAATCTGATTGGTCACTGACTATACTACGGTACTTTAATCCTGTTGGGGCCCATTCAAGTGGATTGATGGGCGAAGATCCTCTAGGCATTCCTAATAATCTTATGCCATATATTACTCAGGTTGCTGTAGGTAAGCGAGAATCATTAGCTGTTTTTGGTAATGATTACCCAACAACAGATGGGACTTGTATTCGTGATTTTATACATGTCGTTGATTTAGCTGATGGACACATTGCTGCACTAAAAGCCGATCACAACAAAGCTGGTGTTCATATTTATAATTTGGGTTCTGGTATTGGTTACAGCGTATTACAAGTGATCAAAGCTTTTGAAAAAGTATCAGGAAAAGCGCTTAACTGGCACTTTGCGCCAAGGCGATCTGGCGATTTACCCGCATTTTGGGCTGATGTCAAAAAAGCAGAACATAAATTAGGTTGGAAAACCAAATTAACACTAGATGACATGGTAAAAGACTCGTGGAATTGGCAATCAAATAACCCTCAAGGCTATCCTGGTTAAGTTGTATGGCATCGATAAAATAAGCAAAATTAAAATAGAAGTAAAAATAGCTAATTTTAATCCGATTGCTCACCCTTTGTCGCTATAATTTATTAATCAACCAATAGGTGCGCGTTTCGCCACATAGAGTGAAACGCCCTTGGTCAATGCAACAAGAAACATTTACTCAAGAATAAAATCCTAGTTATTATTCAACTTGTTTTTTGTACCTTAGATGGCACCAAGTTAGCATTAATTGGTCAAGATGCCGAAAACCAATTGTGGCATAATAGTTCAATTAATATCTGCACTTGAACAAAGTCAACATGCATTACTGATCGATTGCCGATCATTAAAAGCTAAACTTGTTTCTATTCCTAGAGATTTTTCTGTGATTATCATTAATTCAAATATCAAACGAAGTTTAATTAACAATGAATATAATGTTCGATGTAAACTATGTGAGGTAGCAGTCAAAGCCCTTAAAGTAAAATAACTAAGAGATGCTTCATTAACCGAATCACAATATATTTAAAACTTGCTTGCTCCCATTGTATTCAAACGGTCTCATTATGTAATCACTGAAAACGAACGCACGCTAAAAGTGACGCAAGCTTTAGTGGTAATTATAAATTATTATCAATACTTATGATCAATAGCCACAACTTAACGCGTGATGATTATTGAAATAATTCACGGCGTAATTGGTAAACTAGATGGTGTACGGATGGTTAGTGGTAGCTTTGGCGGATATGTTGTGGTATTAGTGCCAAAAGATAAAGTCAATGCGGTTAGAGCGGTTGTTAGCGATAATTAAGCTAACAAATTGGTATTAAAGAAGGTTTTTACAACTATAAATAAAGTGAATGGAGTAGTGCGATATTCTTATAAAACAAATTATTACACTTTTAAATAGGCAAGCAATGCATATCAAATTTCCAAACTGAGGAGGTGACATGGTTTTCTTGTATATTATCTGTTAACGAGAAAAATTGCGAAGCCTTACTTGAATGCCAATCACTAGAACAATACCAACAATAAGATGCCTATTTAGGTGTTACAATTGATATTAACAATAAACATTATCTACTTAGCACTAACCAATGTGCCAATCTGTTATATGGTGGAAAATTAGGTTTTGACAAAAAACGATAGCAAATTTAAGCCCAATTCGAGCAACAGGTAACATTTTGATTAATTTCTCCTGATAAAGAGTTGGGTGGCTGGCTAGCTGAGTGTAAAAGTCACTTATATACTTGCCGATTATAACAAAGTTATTATTGCGTTCCACGCAATCTCAACAAAAGCCACATCAGTTAATTTAACTAATTATGCTTATTTTAATCTTAATGGAGAAATAAGTTAGAATATCCTTAATCACAGTTTGTGGTGCTAACTTAATTTACAATAATTATTTGGTGAAAGCCATTAAATACGATATGGATTTGTAACAACCCGAACTTTTATTAGGCAAATTATATGAAAGCCTTGAGCAGTAAATAACTGGTGGTTATGAGCATATTTACTTATTAGATAAAACACAGACTATTGCAACTCAACTTATTTCGCCTGCTCAAAAAGTAATAATGAATGTAATAACAACTCAACCTTCATTACAAATATATACAGGTTGTTTTTTCAGAATAAGCCAAACTGATACAATGGTAAATATGGGAATTTTGCAGGTGTAGCACTAGAAGCACTGTTTTTACCCGATAGTTCTCGTCATATTGAATGGTCACAACCAAGTAGGCTTTTACAGACTTAACAAATTCATGATCACCTAACGACTTAATTTGTTATAAATTAAATCATTTGACTCATTTATGGACATATATTGATAGAAACTAGCTTTTTTCTGTAAGTATTCCCCGTATCTGTAAATTGAATAAAAGAATTTGTACGTTTAAACTAACAATCCTAATCAAAATTGGGTATGATACGGTTATCATACCCAATGGATAAATATAAAATATGACAAGCAAAGCCTTAACAGCTATTTTTCCGGGCACTTTTGACCCTATCACCAATGGTCATATTGACCTTGTGACACGAGCCTCGCTACTATTTCCTCGATTAATCGTTGCTATTGCTGAAAATCCTAATAAACAAACACTGTTTACCCTAGAAGAACGGGTAAATTTAGCATCAACTTCGGTCGAGCACTTGCTTAATGTCGAAGTGATAGGATTTGATAATTTAATGGCAAATTTTGCTCAAACTCACAATGCTACAGTTATTGTACGTGGAGTCCGAACAACACACGATTTTGAATACGAAAGGCAACTTGCTGAAATGAATCGGGCGTTAAAATCCGATTTAGACACCATTTTTTTAATGCCATCAATTGCGATGGGGTTTATTTCATCAACAATCGTAAAAGATGTCGCCTATCATGGTGGTAATATCACAAATTTAGTGCCAAAGCATGTCAAAACAGAATTACTCAAACGCTTAACATAAATTAAAAAAACGTCTATGGTTAATTTTTATACCCACCAGAAAAAAAAACTTACTAAACAAAAATTGACAGTAACAATTGCATCCTTAGATGCTTTTGGGCAAGGGGTTGCTAGTTATAAAGGTAAAACAATTTTTGTTAAATCAGCTTTGCCTGATGAAACCGTTGATATTGAACTGACTGAAGACAAAAAAAATTATGCTAAAGCCAAAGTCATTAGATATCATAACCAAAGCCAAAATCGAGTTAAACCACAATGTCAATATTATCAGCAATGTGGTGGTTGTGAATTGCAACATATTGCCCCTCATTTGCAACAACAAGCAAAATATAGTGCATTAATTAACCTGCTACAAAAAGAAACGGGACAATCTTTAGCAAATATTACTCAAAATTCCCCCATAATTATTGCCGATCAGCCTTACCATTATCGGCGGCGAGCAAGGCTTTCAATTAATATAGTTAAAGGCGAATTAGTTATTGGATTTCGCCAAGCTGAGTCAAACAAAATAATTAATATTAAACGTTGTCCCATATTAGTGAATGAATTAGATACACTGCTAATACCATTGCAAAGTATATTTAGCAATTTTAAACAGAAAAAAGCACTTGGTCATATTGAATTAATTTCAGTTGACAGTGGTATTATTATTGTTTTAAGGCATACTATGCCTTTACTTGATTATGACGTTAACTTATTGAAAGATTTCGCAGAAAATCACAACCTTTCACTTTATTTTTATGGTAAAGATTTAGTACATATTACAGGTAATACTGAGCATTTTTATTTAATTAATCATTTAAAATTAACTTTTAGCCCTCTAGATTTTATCCAAGTAAATTGTAAAATAAATCAAAAAATGATCAATCAAGCTCTTGATTGGTTAACATTACAACCAACTGACCAAGTCTTAGATCTCTTTTGTGGTATGGGTAATTTTTCATTACCTATAGCAACATTAAGTAAAACAGTAACAGGGATTGAAGGTATTGATGCACTGGTTGAAAAAGCAAAATTTAACACTATATTAAATAGTAATAAGATTTGTGCTGAAACCAATTTTTTAGCTAGCAACTTAGACGATACTCAACAATTTTCGATATGGAGCCAATCACAATTTAACAAGGTATTATTAGATCCAGCAAGAGCGGGGGCATTAAATGCAGTAATAGAAATTGCAAAATTAGCTCCATCAAAAATTGTTTATATATCATGTAACTCTGTTACTCTAGCTCGCGATAGCAAACAACTTATAGATGCAGGATACAAAATTGCTCAAGTTGCTATTTTAGATATGTTTCCACAAACCAAACATATTGAATCAATGTTGTTGTTAATAAAATCAGGAACATAATTTATGGTAACTATCAGAGGCGCGCACCAACATCGAGAAGAACATTATTCTCTTGCTCAATTTGAAGTTGAGCAATGGGCAAAACAAGAACTATTATTAGCTAACCCAGCATCTTATAAAAAGTTTAGAGAAGTTTGGGATTTTTGTTTTGAAAACAGCGCTGGAGCCTCTGAGCAATTTTTCTGTTTCCAAAATGCTATCGAAATGGTTGAGATTCTATCGACTCTAAATATGGACATCAATAGTTTATGTGCTGCTTTATTGCTTCCTTTTGTTGATGCCAAAATTATTCGCCGTGAGGATATCCCTGAAGATTTTGATCGTGAAATTTCTCACATCATCTCTAACATTGTTAAAATGAAAGAAATTCGTCAATTGCGTGCAATCCGCAACGGTAGTGCCACAACAGAACAAATTGATAGTATTCGTCGCATGCTATTGGCGATGGTTAATGATTTCCGAAGTGTAGTCATCAAATTGGCTGAGCGTATTACCTATTTACGTAATTTAATCAAATCTCCCCAAGAAGAACAAATTTTGGTAGCTAAAGAGTGTTTTAATATTTATGCACCTTTAGCCAATCGGTTAGGAATAGGGCAATTAAAATGGGAGTTAGAGGATTTCTGTTTCCGCTATTTATTCCCAGACGAGTATCGGCTTATTGCTAAAAAATTGCAAGAAAAGCGATTAGATCGTGAATTATATATCCATCAATTTGTTAAACATCTACAAAAACTGATGAACAAAGATCATATTCGCGCAGAGGTTTATGGTCGCCCTAAACATATTTATAGTATATGGCGGAAAATGGAACGTAAACATCTTGAATTCGAAGATCTATATGATATCCGAGCTGTGCGTATTATCTGTGATCGAATTGAAGATTGTTATAATGCCTTAGGCATCGTCCACAGCCATTACAAACATATCGCTAAAGAATTTGATGATTATGTTGCTAATCCCAAACCAAATGGTTATCAATCAATTCATACTGTCGTTTATGGCCCACAAGATAGGACCATTGAAATTCAAATCCGTACTGAACAAATGCACAACGATGCAGAACTAGGTGTTGCTGCTCATTGGAAGTATAAAGAAGGTAGTACCGACAAAATGACAGCTTATGACCAGAGAATTTCTTGGTTAAGAAAATTATTAACATGGCAACAAGAAATGTCTGAACGTGGCGAAATTCAAGAAGCCGTTCGTAGTCAGATTTTTGATGACCGGGTTTATGTTTTTACACCGAAAGGCGATGTTGTCGACTTGCCAGCACGATCCACACCACTTGATTTTGCTTATCATATACATAGTGATGTTGGTCATCGTTGTATCGGTGCCAAAGTCGGTGGTCGAATTGTGCCTTTTACCTATAATTTAAAAATGGGCGATCAAGTTGAAGTTATCACTCAAAAACAACCTAACCCAAGCCGTGATTGGCTAAATTCTAATACAGGATTTGTTAACAGTAGCCGAGCAAGAGCCAAAATTCAAGCATGGTTTAAAAAACAAGATCGTGATAAAAATATTGTTGCTGGTGAACAAATACTAGCAAATGAACTTGAACCGCTAAATATTAGTTTAAAAAGTGTCGAAAAAATCTTAATCAATAAATATAATGCTCACTCTTTTGAAGAGGTATTAGCAGGTATTGGTAGTGGTGATGTAAAAATAAATCAATTAGTCAATTTCATCAATGCACAATTTAACAAACCAACAGCAAAAGAAGAAGACGAAGCAGTATTAAAACAGATTACCCAAAAATTTAATGCACAAACAAAAAATACTAATAAAGCTAGTAATAAAAAAGGCGGTGCAATTATTATTGAAGGTGTGGGTAACCTAATGTATACCATTGCAAACTGTTGTC
>NZ_LZGZ01000313.1:0-5983 GCF_001690515.1 Gilliamella sp. Fer4-1
ACACCTAAATTTAATGTAGGATAGGGAACACTAAACCCCTCATTGTGGTACTGCTGTTTAAATTGCTGTTTCAGGATTAATAAGCGTTCAATGACTAAATGCATCACTTCGATAGCGTTAATACCTTTGTCTGGATCACTAGAATGCCCTGATTTACCAATTACTTTTATAGAATTAGAGATAAACCCTTTATGAGCACGGATGGGTATTAAAGATGTTGGCTCGCCAATAATGGTACAGTCAGGTTGAAGATTGGTGTTTTTAGCAAAAAATGATGCGCCAGCCATGGAGGTTTCTTCATCAGCGGTAGCTAGAACGTAAATTGGCTTGTTTAACTTTTTGAGATCAATATCACGTAACGCTTCTAAAATAAAAGCAAAAAAGCCTTTCATATCGGCAGTGCCTAGTCCATATAGCTTATTATCTTCTTCAGTTAGCTTAAAAGGATCTTTTGTCCATTGTCCTTCATCAAAAGGAACCGTATCGCTGTGCCCACTTAGTAATAAACCACCTTGCGTTTTATTGTCGCTGTTTGAATAAGTTGCTAGCATGTTGAATTTGTGTCGAGTATTGGGGACAGGCTGAATATCAATAGTAAAACCTAAATCTTCAAACCAAGTAGCTAACTTCTCGATAAGTGGTTGGTTAGAATAATCCAATTTTTCGTTAGTGACATTACTAATTGTCGGGATAGAGACAAGTTCGTTATATAGTGTTAAAAAAGAAGGGATAGCCATAAAATTACCTTTAAATAATAGCTTGAAAACATATATTTTTACATGCTGTAAGCATAACATTTACATTATCGTTTGCCTATAAATTAACATTCTTTTCAATCGGTATTTTATATATAGGATCATTAATTATCAGTAAAGTTATTCCAAATAAAGTAATATGTATTAATAAATAAAACACACATAATGATGAAAAAGCTACTGCTAAACTTTTAATAAGATAGCTTATTATTGCTAAATAAACATATTGATCATATGCTCAGGAAACAAGAAAATATCAAAAAATCCCCAGATAATGTCATTTTAATTGCTAATAAAATAGGTTATTTAGCTTGTCAACTACCAAGCTAAATAGTTAGAAATACGCTTTAAAATAAAGAAGTGTTTATCGAAGGTAACTAATAAATTTGCCAACAGATAAGCTAAAGCGTAAAATGCCCATCCTATTTTGCTTAACCTATTACGAATAAGTAATACTGACTTGAAATCAGAGGCATTTTTTAATGACAACTTTATATGCAAAACCAGAGCTACTTTCGCCAGCTGGTTCCCTTAAAAATATGCGTTACGCTTTTGCTTATGGCGCAGATGCCGTTTATGCTGGTCAACCTCGCTACAGCCTACGTGTTCGCAATAACGAATTTAATCATGAAAATTTGGCAATTGGGATCAACGAAGCCCATGCCCAAGGCAAAAAGTTTTATGTGGTAGTTAATATTGCCCCACATAACTCTAAATTAAAAACCTTTATTCGTGATTTAGAGCCTATTGTAAACATGAAACCCGATGCTTTTATTATGTCTGATCCTGGGTTAATTATGTTAGTTCGTGAGCATTTCCCTGAAATGGAAATCCATTTATCGGTGCAATCTAATGCAGTTAACTGGGCTACAGTAAAATTTTGGCACCAGATGGGCTTAACCCGAGTTGTATTATCCCGAGAATTATCACTTGATGAAATTGCTGAAATTCGTGAAAAAGTGCCCGAAATGGAATTAGAAGTATTTATTCATGGAGCGCTATGTATGGCATACTCTGGTCGATGTTTACTTTCTGGTTATATTAACAAACGTGATTCCAATCAAGGTACGTGCACTAATGCATGTCGTTGGGAATATAAGGTTGCTGAAGGCAAAGAAGACGAAGTTGGTCAAATTGTACATAAATGTGAGCCCATCCCAGTGCAACAAGTAGAGCCAACATTAGGTATTGGGCAGACCACAAATAAAGTATTCATGCTTGAAGAGTCTGGGCGCCCAGGCGAATATATGCAAGCTTTTGAAGATGAGCATGGCACTTATATTATGAACTCAAAGGATTTAAGAGCGGTTGAGTTAGTAGGCGACCTGACTAAAATTGGTGTACATTCACTCAAAATTGAAGGCCGAACAAAATCTTTTTATTATTGTGCAAGAACAGCACAAGTGTATCGCCAAGCGATTGATGCCGCGAGCGAGGGTAAACCTTTTGATCCTCGTTTGTTGCAAGAACTCAATGCACTTGCGCATCGCGGTTATACCGAGGGTTTTTTACGTCGCCATAAGCATGAAGAAATGCAAAACTATGAACATAGTCATTCAGTATCTGATAGACAACAATTTGTGGGTGAATTTAGTGGTGAGCGATTAAATGGTCTCGCTGAAATTATTGTAAAAAATAAATTTTCTGTCGGCGATAGTGTTGAAATGATGACCCCAAAGGGCAATATCACTTTTATTATTGAACGTATGGAAAATAGAAAAGGGCAACCTGTGCCAGCAGGACTTGGCGATGGTCATATTGTTTATATTCCCATTCCCGAAGATATTGATCTGAATTATGCATTATTAATGCGTAATTTTGATTAGTTAAATTTAACTTAATACCAAAGCGCAGTATAGCTATTGCGCTTTTGTTTTTTATGTATTAAGAGGATATGAAAATGGATGAAAACATTTAAGAGAGCTGGCCACTGAGTTAGCTATGTAAAAAATGGTTGTAGAAAACGACTGTAGAAGACGACATCGCTAGTTTATGTTTAGTGAGTGGATTATGTCATACTCCTATAAAATATAGTAAAATAATAAAAGCTCCAAAGAAAAGTAGAGTTATATTTTTACTATATGTAATACAACAATTATGTTTAAAGGTTATTTTATTAATAAAAATCACAAAAAAGGAAAATTTTCATTATGATGCGAGTTGGATTATTTATTCTAACTAACTTAGCCGTTATGTTTGTATTTGGCATTGTTCTAAGTATCTTAGGTGTTGATTCACATGGTACGCTAGGTTTACTTATTTTTGCAGCACTATTTGGTTTTGGTGGATCTTTTATATCTCTTCTTTTATCTAAGCGAATGGCTTTACGGTCAGTAGGAGGGCAAATTATTACTCAACCTAGTAATAATCAAGAACAGTGGTTACTTGATGTTGTTCGCCGTTTATCAACCGAGCTTAATATAAAAATGCCAGATGTTGCTATCTATCATGCTCAAGATGTTAATGCTTTTGCAACTGGTGCTACCAAAAATAGCTCACTGGTTGCAGTAAGTTCTGGTTTATTAAATACTATGACTCAAGATGAAGCTGAAGCGGTAATCGGTCATGAAATGAGTCATGTTGCTAATGGTGATATGGTCACAATGACTTTATTACAAGGAGTTCTTAATACTTTTGTTATTTTTATCTCAAGAATGTTAGCATCTGTTGTAGCTCAAGCATTGGATGATCGTAATCGTGGCTTATCACAGTTAACCTATTTCTTGATAGTTATGGTTTTTGAAACTGTATTTGGTATTTTAGCAAGCCTTATCGCAATGTGGTTTTCTCGTTATCGAGAATTTCATGCTGATGCTGGTTCGGCTAAATTAGTAGGCAGTACAAAAATGATTGCTGCGTTAGAAAAACTAAAAACCAGCCATGAACCAAGTGAAGATACTTCAATTCTGGCATTTTGTATTAATGGTGCGAAAAAAGCGAAATTTTCTGAATTGTTTATGTCTCATCCACCATTAGAAAAACGAATCAAAGCTTTACAGAATAGAACTTACCAAAACTAATCATTCTATAACAAAAATTATATACAAACGTACAATTATCTGAAAGCTTTTGACAAGCATTATTAAATTAACAATAATGCTTGTCAAATAAAGAACAGAGCGCCTATTAATCCCATTGTCAAAAGAGTTTATAATGCCATCCTATCATAATGCTAAAAATGAATTAGAATTACTTAGTCCTGCCAAAAATATTGAAATTGCACAGCAGGCTATTTTACACGGCGCAGATGCAGTATATATCGGTGGACCAAGCTTTGGTGCTAGGCATAATGCAGGGAATTCTGTTAGCGATATTGCCCAGTTAGTTGAATTTGCTCATCGTTATTATGCAAAAGTGTTTGTAACCTTAAACACCATTCTTCACGATAATGAGCTTGAACCAGCAAGACAACTCATATGGCAATTTTATGATGCGGGTGTTGATGCATTAATTGTACAAGATATGGGAATTTTGAATATGGATATACCTCCCATTGATTTACATGCTAGTACTCAAATGGATATTAGAACACCAGAAAAAGCAAAATTTTTATCTGATGTTGGATTTTCACAAATAGTTTTAGCACGAGAACTTAATTTAACTCAAATATCTGAAATTAATAAAAAAATTGATTCGAAAATAGAATTTTTTATTCATGGAGCACTTTGTGTGGCTTTTTCAGGTCAATGTTATATTTCTCATGCACAAACAGGGCGCAGTGCTAATCGAGGAGATTGCTCTCAAGCTTGTCGCTTACCTTTTACTTTAAAAGATGACCAAGGTCGTATTGTTGCTTACGAAAAACATTTATTATCAATGAAAGATAATAATCAATCGGATAATCTAATGGAGTTAATTCAAGCTGGTGTTAGATCATTCAAAATAGAAGGGCGCTATAAAGACTTAAGTTATGTAAAAAATATTACAGCATTTTATCGCCAAAAATTAGATAATATTTTAGCTAAATCATCAAATTTCTTACCTGCATCAAATGGTCGTACAGAACACTTTTTTACACCAGATCCTAACCGAACATTTCATCGAGGAAGTACTGATTATTTTATAAACGGTAGAAAACCTGATATAGGCGCCTTCAATTCACCTAAATTTATTGGCTTGCAGGTTGGTGAGATAACTAAAGTTACATCTAAAACTATCGATATCAGATCCGAGAAAATATTAACTAATGGTGATGGTTTAAATGTACTGATAAAAAGAGAAATTTTTGGATTTAGAGCTGACAAAGTAGATAAACTTTCAGTTAATCAATACCGCATTTACCCAAATGAAATTCCCAAACCACTTTTTTCCGTTAAACTACCTTATATGGTCAATCGGAATCTCGATCATATGTGGCAGCAAAATTTATTGAAAGAAACAAGTAATCGTCGCATAGGTGTATCATTTGAATTACATAATATCGAAGGAGGTATTGAATTAATAGCAAAAAGTGAAGAGGGTATTTGTGTTGAATTAGCATTAAAGGATGAATTTGATCTTGCAGAACAACCAGATAAATTTGTGAAAAATATTAGAGATAACTTATCTAAAATAGGGCAAACAATATATCGCTTAATTGAATTTAAAATGAATTTGTCAAAAATTTATTTTATTCCAAGTAGCCGACTAAATCAATTTAGAAGAGAAATTATCGATAATTTAACCACAGCTAGATTAGCCAATTATCATTGTAAGACACGTAAGCCAGAATTAAAACCAACACCAATTTACCCAGAGACACACTTAAGTTACTTAGCCAATGTATATAACCATAAAGCTAAGGAATTTTATGCACAACATGGCGTAAAATTAATTGAAAGTGCGTATGAAGCACACGAAATAAAAGATGATGTCCCACTAATGATAACGAAACATTGTTTACGATTTGCGTTTAATTTATGTCCAAAACAAGCAAAAGGAATCCAAGGAGTAAAAACCAAAGTAACGCCAATGAAATTGATTCAAAACAATGAAGAATTATTATTAAAGTTCAATTGTAAAGCTTGTGAAATGCAAGTTTGGGGAAAAATCAAAAGCCACATCTTAAAAAAACCGTTACCTGGTAGTGATGTTATTTTTATGACAAAGAATTAAATTACTGCTATATATTATTTATGGATTACCAAATAGCCACAACCGATAAATTAACTGATCGCCTGTACGCATGTAAGGGAAAAATAGAATTAGTTAATATGATTAGTGAAAACGTGAACCAAATCAAATAGGCC
>NZ_LZGZ01000314.1:0-3391 GCF_001690515.1 Gilliamella sp. Fer4-1
ATATAATAATAAAAATAATAATGAAATAGATGAGGAAATATCAATTATGTTTGATGTACAAGATTTGATTCGTTTTAATCACGAATGGTCAGAAAAAATAGAGCAAGAAGATCCAGAATTTTTTAAACAACTTGCCATTGAACAAAATCCGAAATTTTTGTGGATCGGCTGCTCAGATAGTCGCGTTTCAGCAGAAAAACTTATTAAGCTAAAACCGGGTGAATTATTTGTACATCGAAATGTCGGTAATCTTGTAATACATACTGATTTAAACTGTTTATCAGTCGTTCAATATGCTGTAGATGTTCTTAAAATCGAAGATATCATTGTTTGTGGTCATCTAGGCTGTGGGGGAATTCGTGATGCGGTTGAAAATCCTGATTTAGGGTTAATTAATAACTGGCTGTTGCATATCCGCGATTTATGGTTTCGCAATAGCTCCCTACTAGGAGAATTCCCACCCGAAATTCGTTTGGATGTATTGTGTGAACTTAATGTGGTTGAGCAAGTCTACAACCTCGGCCACTCTACAATTATTCAATCAGCATGGCAACGAGGGCAAAAAGTGAATTTACATGGTTGGGTTTATGGAATTCATAATGGTAAAATTACTGACTTACACATATCCTCGTCAAGTAGCGAAAATCTAGAAATTAACTACCGTGAAGCGATTTCCTATCTTCTCAATTTACACAAATCCCAATAATTCACTAATCATTTTTATTTAAAACGATGGATAATTTGATTGCTGCTTCCTCGCCATAATAGACGAGGATCAGCAAGTTCTTGCACAAATTTTCCATCAATTAACACATCAATATAAGGAACAACAGCTTGTTGTTCAGCGGTTAACTCATCAAGCTTATACCCCGTCCAAAGCCAAATATCTTTATTATCGCATTCAGATTTAACACGTTGGACCAGTTTTAATATAGTTGGAACGTTCTGAGGATGCAAAGGATCACCACCAGAAAGCGATAATCCTTGACGTTTTATTTCGGTATCTTGTAAATCTTTAATAATTTGATCTTCAAGTGATTGAGTAAATGGCGAACCAGAATTGATACCCCATGTACTTTTGTTATAGCACCCTGGGCACTGATGTACACAGCCAGCAACGAAAAGAACACAGCGAGTTCCTTCCCCATTAACAACATCAACAGGATAATAACGATGATAATTCATAAATATTTATTGATTATTAACCAATTTGACCATTATTTAAATGTTTAACTCGACGTTTTACTTCTTCTTGTTTACCTGAATTGAATGGGCGAGCATCAGGACTACCTAAATATCCACAAACACGACGAGTAACCGATACTTTTGAAGAATCATGATTACCACAACTTGGGCAAACAAAGCCTTTGCTGGTACAAGAAAATTCACCGGTATAACCACATTCATAACATTCATCTATTGGCGTATTAGTCCCATAATAAGGAACTCGAGAATAACTATAATCCCAAACATCTTCTAACGCTTTGATATTATTAATCATATTTGGATATTCCCCATAGCAAATGAAACCACCATTGGCGACTTGAGGATAAGGTTTTTCAAATTCGATTTTTTCGTACGGATTAACCTTTTTCTCAACATCAAGATGGAAACTGTTAGTATAATAACCTTTATCAGTAACACCAGGAATTACACCAAACTCAGCCGTATCAAGCCGGCAAAATCGATCACATAAATTTTCGCTTGGCGTGCTATATAAACTAAACCCATAACCAGTTTCACTCTTCCATTGATCTACCGCATTACGTAAACGCTCAACAATTGCCACACCTTTTTTGCGTAATTTATCACTATCAAATGGATGCGTTTGATTTCCGTAAAGTGCATTTAATGTTTCATGAAGACCAATATAACCTAAAGAAATTGAAGCGCGACCATTTTTGAAAATCTCAGAAATATTGTCGTCTTCGTTAAGTCTCACACCACAAGCACCTTCCATGTATAAAATAGGAGCTACACGTGCTTTTACGCTATCAAGTCGAGCAATACGCGTCATTAATGCTTTTTTACATAGCGCTAAACGTTTATCTAAAATTTCCCAAAAGCGAGCTTCATCACCTTTAGCTTCTATAGCAATACGCGGTAAATTAAGGCTAATGACGCCTAAATTATTACGCCCATCATGAATTTGTTGGCCGTCTTCTTCATAAACACCCAAAAAGCTGCGACATCCCATTGGTGTTTTAAATGATCCTGTTACCTCAACGACTTTATCGTAATTTAAAATATCCGGATACATCCGCTTACTTGCACACTCAAGTGCAAGTTGCTTAATATCATAATTAGCATCGCCCTGTTTATGATTAATACCATCTTTAATTGCAAAAACCAGTTTTGGGAAAACCGCTGTCTTGTGATTTTTGCCAAGTCCTTTAATACGAACATTTAAAATAGATTGTTGAATTAATCGTGATTCCCAGCTAGTCCCTAACCCAAAGCCAAAAGTAACAAATGGTGTTTGGCCATTAGCGGTATGTAAAGTATTGACTTCATACTCTAGAGACTGAAACGCATCATAACACTCTTTTTCGGTACGGCTTTCAGCATAAGCTTCTGGATTTGGGATATTCCACTCTTCAGCCACTTTTTTGTGTTTGTTATAACTGATGGTAACAAATTTTGCTAAAACTTCATCAATGCGATTAATTGTCGTACCGCCATAAATATGGCTAGCAACTTGCGCAATAATTTGTGCCGTTACAGCTGCCGCTGTTGCAATTGACTTTGGCTGCTCAATTTCAGCATTACCCATTTTAAATCCGTTAGTTAACATACCATCTAAATCAATTAACATACAGTTAAACATTGGGAAGAATGGCGCATAATCTAAATCATGATAATGAATTTCACCGCAATCATGAGCTTGAGAAATGTCTTTTGGTAAAATATATTGTTTAGCATAATGCCTTGCCACGATACCCGCAAGTAAATCGCGCTGAGTCGGTATTACTTTGCTATCTTTATTAGCATTTTCATTTAAAATAGCAACATTACTTTGCTCAATTAACCCTCGAATATCTTGATTTAACCGACTACGCTCCTCTCGGGCACGATCGCGATCGTGACGATATTCAATATAAGTTCTCGCTAATTTTTTATAAGGACCTGACATTAACTGATTTTCAACTGCATTTTGAATTTCGTTAATATCAACACTATCATATTCACTCATTTGATTGGTCACAACACGAGCAACTGTTGCACAGTAATCTGGATCATGAACATTGGCTGCCACAGCAGCTTTAACAATGGCATCGTTAATTCGAGTCTCATCAAATGCAGTTTGACAACCATCTCGTTTAATTACTACAGGCATAATATGCTCCTCAATATTCATTAATAATTAGCAATTGGCATAGATTTATATCAG
>NZ_LZGZ01000315.1:0-4753 GCF_001690515.1 Gilliamella sp. Fer4-1
ATACCATTTAGTATAAAAATTATAATTTGAAATCACTTAAATCATCTTCATTAATTTCAGAATCAATTTGTCCAACTAAATAAGAACTCATTTCCGCTTCTTGTGGAGCTACTTGGACATTATCAGATACGAGCCAGTTATTGATCCATGGAATTGGGTTTGATTTAGTATCAAATGGTAGTTTTAGCCCCACTGCTTGCATGCGAATATTTGTGATATATTCGACATATTGGCATAAGATATCTTTATTTAAACCGATCATTGACCCACCCTCAAACAGGTATTCGGCCCATTCTTTTTCTTGGTTAGCTGCTTGTAAAAATAGGTTATAACAATCTTGTTCGCACTCTTTGGCAATTTCGGCCATGTCAGGATCATCTTCACCACTGCGCAATGTGTTGATCATAAATTGTGTGCCGGTTAGATGTAGGGCTTCGTCACGTGCTATAAGTTTGATAATTTTTGCGTTGCCTTCCATTAGCTCACGTTCAGCAAAAGCAAATGAGCAAGCAAAACTGACATAAAAGCGGATGGCTTCAAGCGCATTTACACTCATTAAACAAAGATATAATTTCTTTTTGAGTTCTCGTAAGCTAATGGTGATGGTTTTATCATTAACATTGTGTTTACCTTCGCCAAGTAGATTGTAATAGCTGGCATAGCTGATAAGATCGTCATAATAACCTGCAATATCACCAGCACGTTTTTGAATTTCTTTATTCGTGACAATATCATCAAAAACAACAGAAGGATCGTTAACAATATTACGAATAATATGTGTGTATGATCGAGAATGTATCGTTTCTGAAAATGACCACGTTTCAACCCATGTTTCAAGCTCTGGAATTGAAATAAGTGGTAATAATGCAACATTGGGGCTACGTCCTTGAATGGAATCAAGCAACGTTTGATATTTTAAGTTACTAATAAAAATATGCTTTTCATGCTCTGGTAATGCAGCATAATCAATTCGGTCTTGAGAGATATCAACTTCTTCAGGGCGCCAAAAAAAGGACAGTTGTTTTTCAATTAATTTTTCAAACATTTCGTATTTTTGTTGATCATAACGAGCAACATTTACCGGTTGTCCAAGAAATATTGGCTCTTTTAGTTGATCATTGTGGACGTGTGAGAAGGTGCTGTAATTCATACTCATAATCGAACTCCTAACGAAATTGGGTAATTTTTCTTTAAACAAAAAGAAAAATAGGAATAGTATAGGATAACCGTTCAGTTATCCTATACTTTTATTTTAGTGCTGAATGAGGCAATTAGATTTTGCACGCTCCGCCTTCACAACCATCATCACTTGCTTTAAATTCAATATCGCCTTGAATATCTTCAGCGCCATCACGTGTATTATGATAATAAAGGGTTTTTACACCATATTTGTAAGCCGTGAGTAAATCAGCTAATAGCTGTTTCATCGGAACTTTATCATTCGGGAATTTGGTTGGATCATAATTAGTGTTCGCCGAAATAGATTGATCTATAAATTTCTGCATGATCCCCACTAATTGTAAATATCCAGTATTATTAGGGAGTTGCCAAAGTAGTTCGTAAAAGTTTTTTAGATTTTTATAGTCAGGTACCACTTGTTTTAAAATACCATCTTTAGAGGCTTTCACACTTATAAAACCACGTGGTGGTTCAATACCATTTGTTGCATTGGAAATTTGCGACGAGGTTTCAGATGGCATGAGTGCTGATAACGTGGAATTACGCAGTCCATAAGTTTTAATCGATTCTCGTAGTGATTCCCAATCATAGTGTAATGGTTCTTTAGTGATAGTATCTAAATCTTTTTTGTAAGTATCGATTGGTAAAATACCTTGAGCATAAGTTGTTTCGTTAAATAGTGGGCACGCCCCCTTTTCTTTAGCAAGGTTATTTGATGCTTTTAACAAATAATACTGCATGGCTTCAAAAGTGCGATGAGTTAAATTGTTAGCGCTGCCATCGGAATATTTAACCCCATGTTTTGCTAAATAATAAGCATAGTTAATTACACCAATTCCTAATGTCCGACGGTTGATTGAAGAGTTTCGCGCAGCAGGAACTGGATAATTTTGGTAATCTAGTAGTGAATCAAGTGCGCGTACTGTTAAGTCAGCAAGTTCTTCAAAGTCATCTAATGATTCAATTTTGCCAAGGTTAAAGGCAGATAATGTGCAAAGCGCAATTTCACCTTTTTCATCATTGACATTATTAAGCGGTTTAGTTGGTAGCGCAATTTCCATACATAAATTAGACTGATGAACTGGCGCTACTTGAGCATTAAATGGGCTGTGCGTATTGCAATGATCAACGTTTTGAATATAAATTCGCCCTGTTGATGCGCGTTCTTGCATGAGTAATGCAAAGAGTTCAACGGATTTAACCACGCGTTTACGAATATTTACATCTTGTTCATATTGGTGATACAGCGTTTCAAATTTATCTTGATCGGCAAAGAAAGCATCATAAAGCCCTGGTACGTCTGATGGACTAAATAGTGTAATGTTTTCATTTTTAATTAAGCGTTGATACATTAGTTTGTTGATTTGTACGCCATAATCTAAATGGCGTACACGGTTTTCTTCAACACCACGATTATTACGTAAAACCAGTAAACTTTCGACTTCTAAATGCCAAATTGGGTAAAAAATGGTTGCTGCACCACCACGTACCCCGCCTTGTGAGCATGATTTAACAGCAGTTTGAAAATATTTATAAAATGGAATGCAACCAGTGTGGAAAGCTTCACCACCACGAATTGAACTGCCTAAAGCACGAATTCGCCCCGCATTTATGCCAATTCCAGCTCGTTGTGATACATATTTAACAATCGCACTTGCCGTTGCATTGATAGAATCTAAGCTATCATCACACTCAATTAATACACAAGAACTAAATTGGCGAGTAGGTGTACGAACCCCTGCCATAATTGGTGTTGGCAATGAAATTTTAAAGGTAGATACCGCATCATAAAAGCGTTTAATATAGTTAAGGCGTGTTTCTTTCGGATAATTGGCAAATAAACAAGCCGCAACTAAAATATATAAAAATTGCGCGCTTTCATAAATCTCTCCAGTAACGCGATTTTGAACCAAATATTTACCTTCAAGCTGTTTAACCGCTGCATAGGAAAACGACATATCACGCCAGTGGTCAACAAACTTATCCATTTGTTCAAACTCCGCTTGCGTATAATCTTCAAGTAGATGCTTGTCGTAATGCTCACTACCAACCATTTTTTTCACGTGTTCGTAAAGTGCAGGTGGTGTAAATTGGTTATAAGCTTTTTTACGTAAATGAAAAATCGCTAAGCGTGCTGCTAAATACTGGTAATCAGGGGATTGTTGTGAAATCAGGTCAGCGGCTGCACGTATAATTGTTTCATGAATGTCTGATGTTCTAATTCCATCATAAAATTGGATATGAGAACGTAATTCAACTTGAGAAACGGAAACATTTTCTAGCCCTTCGGCTGCCCACGCAATGACTCGATGAATTTTGTCGAGATTGATTGGTTCTTTATTTCCATCTCGTTTGGTTACTAGTATTGATTTATTCATTCTTTCTATCCACTTAAATTGTAAAATTTATCGTAAGGTATAATAATTGATAATTATCAAAATATACAATATATAGTGCCTATTAATAAGTTTATTACTATATATAGTGTATTTATTAATCAGCAACGTGGATTTTTTTAACTAAAATCAAGCGTGTTAGTTTTAAAATGTAAATTCAGCTTTTTGTTAAAAAAAGAGTAAAGATAGATATAAGTGGAAAAAGTGAAAATATCTCAACGATAAGAATTTCCTATGAATAGGTAGTTCTTGAATCTAGGAAAAACGATTAAGGTGTTACTATATAGCTATACATAATCCATTTTTGTTTTCAGACTCTCCTCTACAATAGTACTTAACATTATAGGTATGTCAATCACAATAATCATTGTTAGAGCCAACAATATATTGCCAAGCTTTTTTGGGTCAAGTGCATTTTTGGTATTGAATAACACTGTTACTACATCGTTATTATTAGCGCTTGTAACCAGATCGTTACCTCGTTTTATTGACGCAATATAGCTTTTAGCAAGCCCATTTTAAGCCAGAAGTAAGTCAAATTTAGTACTGTAAAAAGTTGTGGCTTGGAAGTTTTTGTTGAGTATTTGTTCGATTGAATTAAAAAAACCTATTTATTATCCCATTAGTTTTCCTCACTATTTACTGCGTCAAGTGGTGCTAATTCTAGGCTAGCTTAACAAAAGGCAGTGTCTTTCAAGATGGTATACCTCTTTGCATGGTTGTGTAATGATAGATTCGTTGGGATATTTATTATTATTTGGAAGTCCGTATTTTGAAAACAAAACTAAATCGGCAGATAACTTGATATTTATAAAGACTGTACATACCTTTTTGTGATAGTAAGCAGAATGTATCGGTCGATATTGGTGTAAACTCAACTAATTGTTTTTCTGCTTTGATAGAGAATGTTCAATATTTTCTGAATACTTGAATGTTATAAATTAAACCTTTTAGATGATTGAATTAAGGTATTTATTTAATGGCAGTGCAGATACCATTTTTAGATTCACTTTCTCCTCGGCAGTGATATATAGCATTGTAAGTATGTAGATCACAATATTCTTTTTCATTCGTATCATACAGCCAGATGCGCCTATAAATGTTACCTTGGTTTGGCGCTGCTGCCCAAGAATTAGGATAAGCATTTTGGTTTGGATCACCCCATTCACCTAATAATG
>NZ_LZGZ01000316.1:0-11668 GCF_001690515.1 Gilliamella sp. Fer4-1
ATGTTATTCATTGTTTTTTAGAATTATTTAAAACCCAAAATCATCATCTAGTTCATCTGCGTTTTTGCAATAATTATCTTCTTTTTGTGTACATTGACGAGAAAACACTTTATCTGAATCATTCGTGCTACGTCTTTTATAATTACATACCGAATTAAGTAAGGTATAGCTATGTTTTTTAGTGTCAAATTGAAAAGTTTTAGTGATTACAATGTCGTTATCTTCTTTAATTGGACAAATTTTTTTCTGAATGGCTTGTTGTTTCTTTTCATCAAAAGAAATATCGAGACCATCTAAATTCAGATAAACAAATTTTCCTTTTTTCTTATCAAAGGAGTAAAAACGATGAAAAGTAGGCACCCCCATTACATCATCGGTTGTTTTAGAAATAAAAAAATCATTATCAATGCCATCAAAATTGTAATCATCAGTGCCTTCAGGTCTATGAATTACTGTGCTATCACCGTTTTTTATTGTTTCGATTGACATAAATTCATAATCACTAATAGCAGCATCATTAATTGTTTGTAACAAACTACCGTCTTTTTTTCGGTAAACATTAATGCCAAGCATTTTATAAGCGCAGTCTTTTATAGATAAAACGATTTTGAAATAGTAATCTTTAGTTGTCTTGTGTTGTAAAAATTCTATTTCTTTAGATTTTTTTTCAAATATATCTAATTCTGAGTCCGAAAAGCATCCAAATTGCAGTTCACTTTCTAATTCTGTTTTAGGTAATGACGCTAATCTTTTATCAGCTGAAAGATTATCATCAGACTCTGTGCCATCCTCATTTTCGGTTAAAAGCTTAGGATGATTGGTGATATTATTGATATATAAAGTTGCATTACCAGCAAAATCATTATTATAATTGTAATAATACTCTTCTTTATACTTGCCATTCGTTCTGATTTCGATTCGATAAAAATAGTTGGCAAATACAAAGTTGGATAAACATAAGATAGCCACTATAATGTATTTTATTGTTTTCATATTCTTTCACTTAATCATATTATCCACTTCTCAAACTAACAGCATTTAAGAATTATTTTATAGAAATTTATGGCATTTTAGTTGATAGTCTATGCTTATTTAGGCGTGCAATTACTAGTCGGCGTAAAATGCATTCCATGGTACCCAATTAATTATTTCACCATATTTTTCACTTTGATAACTCACTTTAAACCATAAGAGCTTTCTCATTTTATAAATTTCATAAAGGTTAGTTTTTTTGAGTTTCTCATTGTCTAATTCTACATCTAAAATTTTGACAAAATCGTTTCTTTTTAAATAGTTATAAGTTGGATATTGAAAGTCTGGTTGTTCATAAAGTTGAACTTTTTCTAGTTGAATATAAGAATGAATATCGCTTTTTTCGGTTGAGTTATCCAGTATATCTGAAAGCCTGTCCATATCATAAAAAGTAAAATTACCGTTAGAATTGAGAATATCTAAACCAATCATATGTTGGTATTCAAATTCACCTAATTCTTTAATTCTTTGAAATACTTCGATATTTTTGAAATGATATTGCTTATCTTTATTTGCTATTATTACTGTATATTTATCTAAATCATAATCCTTAATTAATTGATAGTGTTGATAAAAACTAATATCACCCACTTTACCAACGAAAACATCAAAATTTTTATGTAATAAACTTTCATCAGTGTGAGGGAAATAGGAGTAAGAATTTAATTGGCGAGGATCAAAAAGAGCCAAGGAACCATTTAAATCTTTAATATTGTTAATCTGCTTTCTTTCAGTGCAATAAGAATATCGGGTTTCCATCAAGTTGATTAACCGTCTCTTAACATAGCTACAATCAATAGTTAGTCTGTTGTTTTGAATTGTTATTGGAATGTAGCCTTGAATATTATTTGTTGTTGCATGCTTGTAAAATAATGCGGGTTGATTATTCCAATTGGCAAATTGAACATCAAGTGAATGATAAGATCCAATCAAATTTTCAAGTTGATAATCCACATTATCACCTTTTACTTCTAATATAGCGGGTTTTGAAAATTCATTATTTTCATCATCACAACGATAAGATATAAAGTTATACGAATTTGAATTAATCTCGAACGAATAGTTTTTAGCTTCTATTTTGTTTGAACAATGCTCCTTAGCATTGCAGATAGCGCTTATTGATATACATAATATTAATATTATTTTTTTCATTTCTAATTATTATTCACTAAATAATGATTTTAAGTCTATTCCAGTATATAAATTAGCTAAGATTAAGGGTAGAAAAAATTAATTTTTATATAAGTAACCTAAGTTAAAAACAATGGTAATCGATACCGTTTACGTGCATTATGTCGATGTTTAAATGTAACGGGAAATCGTTTCTATTATCAGCGACAATTGACGTAGCAACCACAAGATATATTGCTGAGTGAAATAGTGGGACGAAGTGCTGGCAGGCATAAAACAGCGGCACGGGTCATGCAAGCGATGAGTCAAATATCCATGAACTTACAGACGATTGAGTTTTTTCATTCTGATAGAGGAAAAGGGTTTGATAATCATTTGATTGATAAATGCTTAACAGCATTTGGAATTAAACGGTCGTTAAGTCGCAAAGGCTGTCTTTATGATAACGCAATTGCAGAAAGCACATTTAAAGCCGTAAAACCAGAATTTATGCCAAATACTATTTTTGATCACTGGCGCAACTTAAATTGGAATTTAATCACTATGTGGATTGGTTTAATTATAACAGGCTTCATTCAATATTAAATGGACAGTCGCCGATTGAATATAAAAGAAATCGATGACCTTATTTTTTGTACTAAAAAGTGTGGACATACCACCAGACTCTTTGGCATAAGCTGTAAAAGAAATTGAAGATAATAAAGGGCAAGCTAATGAAAATAATTAATTTATTAATTATCGTATTGTTTAATTTTATAGGTGCCTATCTAAGTTACCAATGGTGTTATCGAATGATTATCGCAAAACATCGCACACCAGAATTATATTATTTGATGTGTTATGGTTTGTGTTATTTCTGTTTTATTCTGATTTCAATCTTCCTTTTATATAAAATAAATCGGCCGATGGGTTTAGTGATGTGCGGAGTGCCACTTGGTATTCTAATTACCTTAATGTCACCTATTGTCTTCATGTTAGTTATGGATGAGGCTAATAAATCGGTTTTTAATCTAGATTTTATTATGGGATTTTTAGGTATTACATCACTGGTAACCCTTAATTTTATAATATATCCGGCAATTTTATTATGCTGTCATTATTCTATTGGTGGGATACAAAAAATATCAAGTAAGCTTGCTTTGAAGCAATAATTAATTACCTGAATTAGCCAGAGCATCGCCCACCTATTTTATACTGTGGCACTCATCAGATTGGATTGCCGCCCTGTATTTCTTGTCTTATTTTAAGTTCATCAATTTTTGTACAAAAAACGCTCTAACTTATCCGCCTTAAAATGTAGTTCAGAAATCGTGTCGCTTATCCACGCACATCATAATCACTATTCGGTAATGGAAATCCCCACACCTGATTACAGGTATAATGCCTATGGATATCATGTAGCTTGTGCTAATTCTGCTAATTTTTGTTTTCTACTCCTTTAGGTTATTTATTCTAATTTATATCTAAATTTTTAACACGTTAAGGATGCTAAAGTCTTTTGCCTATTACCATTAACAAATCATTGAGCATAATAATTTATGATTGAAACGGTATAGAATCCTGAATCTTTTTTACAAATGCATTAAACATTATGATGATTTAGAGCTAAAATGCGATTTGCTAGCGGGTAAAAACGTGTCGCCAGTGTGCATGTCTAACCATGTTTGACGATAACGTTGACATCGCTTTATTTGATAATAGTTAGCTAATGCCAAAAATCCTTGTAATTCCATTATCTCCAAAAAATAACGTTGCCACTTAGCGACGGTATCGGTATTAATTCCCAATTGCTGGCTAATCGTTTTAAATGTCTCACCTTGTAGTAATAAATCAACAAAAGGTAACCACAGTTCACAATGAGATAATTTATCAAGATAATACTTTTTGAGAGGATTAAACGTTCGGCGACAGGTTCGGCAACGAAAATTAAGGCGGTGCCCAATGCGAACTGTACTAAGCGATCCACAATAATCGCAAGGCATAACTGACGTACCAAGCAGCTTGGTCAGCCATAACTTAAATGCCTGAGCTTGTCTAGACACTTCTACCGGCATCGTTTGTGTAAGATTCAGTATTGCTTGATAAAGATCTGGCTCATACTGCGCTAGCCACTGACGAATAACGTTATCTCGCCTTTGAGCAGCTCGTGGTGAAAGATGAAATTTATTGGCAATCAAGCTATGTGGCAGAGCAATTAACGTCATGGGCGCAATGTCAATCAGTAATGCGACAGGCTTAAGGCGTCGACATAATGAACTTGTTGCGATTAATGACGGGACTCGTTGCAAAAAGCGCTTAGCAGCAGAATGCTGCTCTTCGGGTAAAATAGCGTGATACATTGTTGATCTCCTTTGAAACGGTATAGAATCCTGAATATTTTTTACAAATAATATAACCTAAAAAGTGAACAGGTGGAATTATTTGATTAACGACTGCCCAGCATAAACAGAATATGCTATATTATTTTTCGTTTGATTTTACAAGGCGATAAGATGGATATTAAACTAACCAAACATGACAAACGCTATATTGAAAGCACAGACGACGTGTATAGCATTATGCAGCGTGTGTTATTGCGTGAAGATAAGATCGACCAAGAAAAGGAACATCTTTGGATGATTGGTATGAATCAAGCGGGTTATATCCTGTATATTGAACTAATTGCGCTTGGGTCTTATAAATCGGTCAACATTGAACCAATGAACGTGTTTCGTATTGCGGTGATGAAAAACGCCTCACGGGTGATTTTGGTGCATAATCACCCGTCTGGATCGCTAATCCCCTCAGAGGCCGATAAAGATATCACTGACCGCTTAATTCAAGTTGCCCATATTTTAAATATCGAGCTTACCGACCACTTAATTATCACCCCAAAAACCTATATCAGCTTTCGCAACATCAAACTGATGGCTGAACTTGAACAAAGCTTGAAATATGTTCCGACTTACCAAGTAGTTGAACGCATCCGTAAACAAGAAAAACAAATTGCAAAAGAAAAATTAGCGGTTGAGAGGGATAAGACCAAAACAGCTCAGCAGAAAGCAAAAGAGATAAAAGAAAAAGCTGAATCTGAAAAGAAAATACTGATTAATGCATTACTGGAAAAGGGCGTATCTATTGAAAATATTGCAAAGATTTTGGGGACTACAGTGAGGGTGGTTAAGAGAATTATTAATTTAAAATAATAGTGCATTTTATAAACAGTTAGAAGAGCAAGATCTAGAGTTTATAAGAGAAAACTATCCAGACAATATTTTAGAACTTATTACCCATAATTTTGAGGAATATATAAATAAACTAAAAGAGGATGATTCTTTAATTGATCATGATGAGATAATAAATCTATTATCAACAGAGTTAAGTTCAGCGCAAAAAACGTCATTGTTAGGTTTAACAAATGTTCCTATTTCCATTAATTATGCAAACGATTCAGTAGCGCTTCAAAAGCACATTTTAGAAAATAATTTTAATACTGATGATTTAGCCGTGATCACGAATAACCAATACTATAATTCCGCCACTAATGTCATACAAAATAAAGTAAAACAATTATGCATAGAATATAAAACGCAAACTCAACAAATTAAGTCCATTTGTTACAATTTATTAATCGAGTTATTCACATGTGATGTGTTTTCATTAGATGATAAATACACACTATTATGTAACCAAATACCGCATCTAGAGGCCGGAAAAACATATAATGCATTAAAAATAATAGAAAAAGATCCTACAAATAAAAGTCTTTTTTCACACCTATTTATCGCTAAAAGCACAAGTTTTGAAAATACAGCTTTAAACCAAAAAATAATCGAAGAACTGAATAAGAAATGGAGATTTACCTACAAAGTAGAAAATAACCAAATTAATGCTTATGGGCAAAAATTAGTTAAAAACTAAATTGATTGAAACTCTAACGCATCAATTTCCGCATCACGAGACACCGCCTTGTAGACTGGTTTTAAATCACTCATCAAGGTTTTGTGATGTTTAGAAGCAACATACTTAATTGAATGACGAATTTGATGCATAATGCAAAGCTGAACCGCTATTTTTGGGTAAATGGTATTAATCACTTCAGAAAAACCAACCAAGGCATCCACACAATTGATTAAAATGTCATTTACCCCTCTGTTTTGCAAATCGGTCAAAACCGATAACTCAAAATTCGCCCCTTCGTTTTCAGATAAATATCAACCTCATACTTCTTTTTTCCCTGCTAAATTAAGGGTTAGTTCGGTATAAACAGCCTTGGTGTGATAACCCCGTTTTCTTTTACTTTATAATGGATTGCATTCATTCATCCAGACTAACGGGTAAACCGACTCTAGTGGTCGTTGTTGCCATCATCGTAGCAGGAGAGGCACGAAAAACATAAATCTCTTCAATATGCTGGTTAATGCCTTTATAGCTCATTCCCAGCGTATATATACTCAGGATTTTTTGCCCAATTTAATCGCTTAATGTTGTGTGATTTTTTTTGATGAGTTGAGATTCAAATGAACCATTCCTATCTCTTGGTACATCAAGTTCGAAGCTACCTAATGTGGTTTTTATTGTCTTTGAACTTTCACTGTTTCGTCGATTAGAGGTAATATCATTAGCTAAATGAGAATCTAACTCCGCAGATAATGCCACTTCGGTGAGCTGTTTGAAAAGTGAATGGATTTCTGTGGGGAGTTATCGTCGTTTAGCTGAAGCTAAGTCAGACATGTTCTGCTACTTATTCGATTATACCTCGTCCCTCTTTGCTAGCGACATTCGAGTTAGTTGGTCAAGATAGTCATGGTAGTGCTGTTATCAAGTATGGATTTAAGTTAAAGCAGTGGTTCGTCACCCGAGGTGAATATAATTACTATGGCTATTTTAATTCATTGTCTTGGTGTAGAAGTATCGGTTACCAGATGCCAAGAGTAAGGGATTTTACTAATTCGCAGTGTATAGGTGTCATGGGTGGTTCTGGCTGTGAAGGTTCAGTCGGCACCACGCCATCTTCATCTAGTAATCATTACCAGCGCAATATTAACGCCGGTTTCCTCACTGAGTGGGGCAACTTGCTCAACTACCCTGGTGCCAGTTGTACCGACGACCACTGGACGAGTGACGCTACTCCGGATAGTGAACGGTTCGACCGGTTCATTGTGTGGATAGGCACTGGTGAGATATACAGATACCGGTCGAGAGACTCTAGCCAGACTTTTTGCGGCCTCGGTCCTTAAACCTTAGTACTTGGTCGTGAGGTTGATATGGACTAATCTAGCCGAGGCTATTTAAGAAAGGTTGCTGCGTAAGGCACAACCTTTCGCTTACAAGGTGGGGGAACTAACTAAATAACGAAGCGAATTGGTTGCGTAAGTGACCTGCCAACGACGAAAGCGGTGTTAGCATTGGTAAAATTGGCATATAAAAGAATAATTAAATTAAACACATCGCAAAAAGCCTTACTTTTTTAAATCTAATCTTTGTAAGATTGCGCTCTGCTTTTTAAAAAGCTATTTTTGACTGTACTATTTTATACAATTGTTACATAATGTTATTATAATAACATTATGGCTTTATATTTGTTATTTTTGTAACATTACTATTCATTTACCTACTAACAATATTTATTAGACATTATTACAAAGACAATTTAAGGATCTCGTTATGAGCTATGCAAAGTATATTGATCATACTTTACTCGCAATGAATGCGACGGAAGATCAAATTCGTAAACTCTGTGATGAAGCCAAGGAATATCATTTTTATTCTGTTTGTGTGAATTCAGGTTATGTTCCTTTAGCTGCAAGCTTACTCAATGGCAGTGATGTTAAAGTTTGTTCGGTCGTTGGTTTTCCACTTGGTGCTATGCAGACTTGCGTTAAAGCTTATGAAACCGAAATGGCGATTAAAGGGGGCGCACAAGAAATCGATATGGTGATTAATGTAGGTTGGTTAAAAAGCAATGATTGGGACGCTGTTAAAAATGATATCGAAGCGGTATTTAAAGCTTGTGGTCAAGTGCCATTAAAAGTCATTTTAGAAACCTGTTTATTAACGAAAGAAGAGATTGTTAAAGTCTGCACCATTTGTAAAGAAATCGGAGTAGCTTTTGTTAAGACTTCAACAGGTTTTAGTGTTTCTGGTGCCACTGTTGAAGATGTTAAATTAATGCGCAAAACCGTAGGCGATAAGATGGGGGTGAAAGCGTCTGGTGGTATTCGCAATCGTGAAACGGCGGAAGCAATGATCCAAGCGGGCGCAACACGATTAGGCGCAAGTGCTGGTATTGCTATTGTTTCTGGTAACACTACATCATCAAGCAATTATTAATCAATAAACCCATCAATAAGCGACGTTATGTTGCTTATTGTTGTTGATGGAATCTGAATGGAAATGCAATCACAAAAAAGAATTAATGAGCTCATTCAAATTTTAACAAAAACTGATAAGATTCATTTAAAAGATGCTGCTAAGCTGTTAGCGGTTTCAGAAATGACCATTCGGCGAGATTTAAATAGTGTTCCTGCCTCATTAAGTGTTTTAGGTGGTTATATTGTCAGCGATGCTCGTTATCAAGCAACACGATATTTTGTTTCAGACCAACAAGATAAACAAGTTAACGAAAAGTTACACATTGCTAAACGGGCAAGCAAATTAGTTTTTGATAATGATACTGTCTTTTTTGATTGCGGTACCTCAATACCTTTTATTATTGATGCTATTGATGATTCCGTTACTTTTACCGCTATCTGTTATTCATTAAACGCATTTTTAGCATTACAAAATAAATCTAATTGTAAGACAATTTTATGTGGTGGTCATTATCAGGCTAATAATGCGATTTTTAGCGCTATTGGACAGCATAGTGAATTAAATTCGATTTGCCCAAATAAAGCGTTTATTTCGGCCGCGGGGATCGATATTGAACAAGGTGTAACTTGTTATCATTTTGATGAACTTGATATGAAATTGCAAGCTATAAAAAAATCAGGTCAGAATATTTTGATTGCCGATCATACTAAATTTAATCAAGTTAAGCCGGCTTTTATTGGCGAGTTAACGCTGTTTAATCAAATTATTACAGATAAAGCGCCTGCTAAGGAATTTATCACTTTTTTCAATAACTATAACATTAACTTGATGTATTAATATGAAAAATATCGCAATTTTAGGATCGACTGGCTCAATTGGTTGTAGTACTTTAACCGTTATTGCTCAAAATCCACATCAATTTAAAGCTTATGCTTTAGTTGGTGGCAATAATGTGATAAAAATGACTGAGCAATGTTTAGACTTTAAGCCAAAATACGTTGCCATGGCAACAGAGCAAGCGGCTGCTCAATTAAGAGCAAATCTTGCTAATCTAAAATTGGATGTTGAAGTGTTAAGTGGTGAACAAGCCATTTGTGATTTAGCGCAATTGCCAGAAATAGATCAAGTTATGGCGGCTATTGTGGGTGCGGCTGGACTAAAGCCAACCCTTGCTGCCATTAAAAAAGGTAAACGTATTTTGCTGGCCAATAAAGAATCGCTAGTTACCTGTGGGCATTTGTTTATGCAGGCGGTTAAAGAGTATGGTGCCAAGTTGTTGCCAGTAGATAGCGAACATAATGCCATTTTCCAAAGTTTACCAACGATGGTACAGCATAATTTAGGTTTTACTAACCTTGCCGATCACGGCATTACTAAAATCGTGTTAACGGGTTCTGGTGGACCATTTCGTGATTGGGATTTAGCTAATCTTGCACATGTCACCCCTGAGCAAGCGATTGCTCACCCTAATTGGTCGATGGGTAAAAAAATATCTGTCGATTCGGCAACGATGATGAATAAAGGGCTGGAATATATTGAAGCTCGTTGGCTATTTAATGCCAGTGCCGACGAAATGGAAATTATTATTCATCCGCAATCAATCATCCATTCAATGGTACGTTATCAAGATGGTAGTGTGGTGGCTGAACTTGGTGTGCCTGATATGTGTACGCCAATTGCTTATGCCATGTCTTATCCCGGTCGTGTGCCTTCAAGCGTACCACCTTTAGATTTTACGCAAATTTCGTCGTTAACATTTAAACAACCTGACTTTGACCGTTATCCATGTTTAAAATTGGCAATCGATGCCTTTAATCAAGGGCAAGCGGCTACCACAGCGCTCAATGCTGCCAATGAAGTTGCGGTTGAGGCTTTTTTGCAAAATAAAATCGGATTTATGGATATTGCTAAAAATGTATCAAAAACCTTAGAAAAATTAACTTTTCCTGAACCGTCAACTATTGATGATGTTTTTATAATAGATCATTGGGCAAGATCACAATGTGGCCAGTGCTAAATATTATTTAGTTTTAATAAACAATGAATTAAATTTAAGTAAGGGCAGTTGACAACCAAAATTATGTTTTACTGCCCCATTAGTGGCACTTTTTGTTAGGCCATTTGTTTCGCCGTTAATGTAGGGTTATCGCTAATAAATGATTGTAAAAATACACTATCAGGTAATGCGGTTAATGCGCCTTTTTGAGTAGTTGCTAAGGCACCACAAGCACTAGCTATAGTCATCATGCTTTCTAACATGAGCTTATCTTCTGGCATGCCTGATGATGCAATACTGCTTAATAATCCTGCTACAAAAGCATCACCCGCGCCAGTGGTATCAACGCTATTTACATGAAACGAATCAAAAGTAAAGGTTTTACCTTGCCATAATACAATACTGCCATCTTTACCTTTGGTAATGAGCTTTAATGGTGCTTCATAGTGTTGTTGTAGTTTACTTAGTGCTTCATGCCAATCATTGCATTGTGTTAACCAAAATAGTTCTTCGTCCGATAACTTGAGGATATCGGCATCATGGCAAAATTGCGTAATAGTTGTGCGCATTTCGTTTTTATTTGTCCACATCTGCTCGCGCAAGTTAACATCAAAGCTGATTAAACCACTTTTAGCTGTAAGACGTTCGATTGCTGTTTTGACTGTTTGCCGGCAAGTATGCCCGACGAGAGCCAAAGAACAAAAATGTAAAATATCTTGGTTGAAATCAGGTATTGCTTGCTGAGACAAAAATTGATCAGCTGAAGGTGACACAAGAAAAGTAAAGCTGCGTTCGCCATTTTGACCTAAATCGACAACCACAGTACTTGTTCGATGTTGTTCGTCTTTTTCAAGGCTTTGACAATCAACGTGATATTTACGGAAAGTCGTTTCCATAAATTCACCAAAAGGATCATTGCCCACCCGACCAATAAAAGCGGAAGGTAATCCTAATTTTGCAACACCAATTGCGACATTAGCTGGCGCCCCACCAGCGCAAGCTTGATAATTCATATCACCAAATGGCAACAAATCAATGACAGCATCCCCAAGGGACCAAACTTTAGTATTATTCATTTTTCAACTCGATTATAGTTAGTTACTGCGGTAATCTACCATAAGCATAGATTACTCTATCTCTGTAAAATACATCATCTTTTTTACTTTTTAATAACATCATTGATGTTTAATTTTTTGTTCAATTAATTATGGCTTG
>NZ_LZGZ01000317.1:0-1772 GCF_001690515.1 Gilliamella sp. Fer4-1
GGCTTGGCTCTAGTAGTAATCCCGATAACGTACATGGTGTAAGAATTAACATTGAACCATTCAACTCAAACATTTATATAGATATTTTATATCAACATGACCTTTGTGATATTACCCATGCACGCACTTTTGCTGAAAGTTTGGTTAAGGCTATAAATTTACTGGCATAAACTAATAAAAACTGGAGGATAAAACAATCATCCAGTTTTTTCAAATTATAGTAACGTCATATTCGTGCCGGTAATATGATAACACAATGTTACTAGCCACTGTTATGCTAGTTATAGTATTTAAGATCATGAGACTCTTATTGGATTGCCGGTAAACAACACACAAGGATATTGTAGAAAGATTCTCAGATAATTATAATTATCAATACCTTTTACTTGAAATAGTTTACTATCCATTTTATAAGGAAAGTTACTCAATAGCCGGGGCATTATCATGAATTTTATGAAGAATTATTTTGTTCTTATTTTAGTTGGATTTGCAGGATTTATTTCAGCAGCCGATAATTGGGTTGCTTCACTTCTTTTACCTAGTATGTCAGAAGATTTTGCAATTTCAATTTCACAAGCAAGCATCGTTTTGACCGCATATTTAATCCCATATGGCGTACTTCAACCGATTTATGGGTACTATAGCGATCGTTATGGGCGTAAGAATATATTGTTATTACTGATGTTTTTTTTATCATTATCTACCTTATTGTGCTCGATAGCTCCCACTATTATTTTACTTACAGTATGTAGGTTTATCACTGGATTATTTGCAGCAGGGATTATCGCTGTTTCATTAGGGATTTTAGGTGAGCTATACAAAAAAGAAATTTTAACTAAATTGGTCGGACTTTTTCTTGGTTTAATATTTTTAGGTCAGGGATTAAGTTCAGCAGTTGGCGGATGGTTAATTGAAATTAGTAATTGGAGAAATATATTTATATTGTTTTCAATATTATCTCTTCTATCATTTCTTTCTATATTTTTTTTGCCTTCCAGTGGTTTTATCAATACACAAAAATCGGCATTTATTAAAGCTATTTTTTCGTTATTAAAAAAGAGCACATTGCGTAAAATTTACTTTCTTGCATTTTGCAATGGCTTTATTGTCCTTGGAACTTATTCTTATATAGGTGCTTATTTTTCAACTGCTCTTGGGGTTGATTATAAATATGTTGGTGTTGGTCTTATGTTATTTGGCATTGTCTGCTTTTTGACAGGGTTCCTTAACAGATTATTATTAAAAGATTTTTCAAATCGGAAAATATTAATGTATGGGTTCTCTTGTTCAATAATGTCGTTACTCTTGCTCATATGCCATAATATTATTCTGACTTATATAGCAACAATGCTGCTTGGAATGGGATATATTTTAGTTCAATCAATTCTTGCAAGTCGAGCGCTTGATCTTGCATTAAACGATAAAGGTCTGTCATCAGGTATTATTGGTGTTGCCATTTTTGGCGGTGGTGGGATCGGTACTTATCTCGGTAGCCTAGTCTTGAATATATCTAACTATCAAATTTTATTTTTATTATTTCTTTGCTTAATTGTCGTTCCACTGTTGATTTCTATGGGTAGTAAAGATATCTAAAAATAGCATAATCAACTAGAATTGGATTCTAGTAACAATGTGATGATAGATGTAGATTTGATTAAATAGAATCCTTTTAAAATCAGGCCCTCAACGAACTTTGCATTTATTTTTTTATTTATCCTAAATATAAAATTATTTTTATTGAAGTTAAGTAAGCTTATCACATTGAAATCTAG
>NZ_LZGZ01000318.1:0-3388 GCF_001690515.1 Gilliamella sp. Fer4-1
GGAATTTCAGTAGGAGCAACTAACGTTCGGGCAAAAGTATCCGCCAATAATAATAAACAAGCGCCACCCAACGCAGAGGCCGGTAATAACCATCGATGATTAGCTCCCATTTGTAATCGAATCATGTGAGGAACAACTAAGCCAACAAAAGCGATTATGCCACTAACTGCAACTGAGGTACCAATTAGTACTGCACAGAGTAATAATAGGTATCGTTTTATTCGTTGCACATTGATGCCCAAATAATGAGCATCTTCATCGCCAAGTTGAAGAAGATTCAGTGCATGCGATAACTTAAAAATACCAAGTAAAGCGGGAAAAATGAGTGATACCGCAACTAAAACCAAATCCCACGAACCTTTACCTAAATTGCCCATTGACCATAATGAGAGCTGACGCAATTGGATCTCATCACCCATATAGCTCAAGCACCCCATTATTGCGCCAATAATGGCATTTATGGACACGCCTAACAAAACCATTTTTGCTAAGTTACATTGTGAATTTAAGCTATAAATATAAATTAACAAACAAATCAGCAAGCTACCTGCAAAAGCAGCAAACATTTTACCGTAAAGCATCATAATAGATGGAAATATTGCAGGAAATAAAATAGATAGTCCCACCATTAAAGCAGCACCACTACTAATGCCCAATAGGCCGGAATCAGCTAATGGATTTCTAAACAGCCCTTGCATTACCGCACCAGAACTAGCTAAAGCCATACCAACAACAACAGCTAACATAATGCGAGGCATACGGACATTGAGCCAAATATGCCATAACGGATCGTCAAATTGTAGGTTAATTAAATGGGTAATGGATAAATTTAATGCGCCAGAATTAGCCGAAAATAGAATAAGCACCAATAGTAGACCAATTAAACCCCATAACAATGAACGATGACGATTGTTTTGCACCCATTAACCTCTTTTATATTTTGAATTACTCATATTATTTAGCTAATTAATAAGTTATTGTTAAACTAGGGTCAACAACACTATAAGCACAATTACCAAATTCGTGATTAGCGATTTTATCAATAATTATTTTTGCTAAATCAATGCGATGAATAAACCCATGTACTTCTTGTTGATAATAGCATTGGGCATTTTGAGTCATTTCACCATCACGCAAACCTCCAGGCCTTAAAATTAAAAAATTTAATTTACTGGTTTGTAACCAAGTTTCAGCTAACGATTTTTCTCGTACTGCATGACCAAAAGCCTGTTTTGCTCTCGCAGATAAAGTTGCCCATGAGTCACCACACCCTAATGAAGTGACTAAAACCATCTGTTTTATGCCTGTTTGCTCAGCACAATCAATAATAATACGCTGGGCCTGATAATTCCCAGTTTCCCCACCTAAGGTTGAAACAATTGTTGAATCAGTACCAGCTAAATCACAAAGTTGTTTAACCAGCACGCGATCAGTTGCATCACCGACATAGGTTTCAATGCCTTGATTGACTAATTGCTTAGCAAAAGTATTATCACGAGCTAATGTAATACAATGCCAATCTGGATGGCTTTGTTTAACTAGTTGTAAAACTTGATAACCAGTTCCTTGTTTAGGGCTGACGCCAAAGATTAATAGTGTTTTCATTGTATTAACATCTTAAAGTTAATTAATCCGATTAGCTAATGCTCTGAATTTTTCTAGCTGTTCTGCTTTAAGTTGATGTTTTTCGTCACGACCAACAAAGATTTTAAACATCGCTTGTCCCATATGATTAAGAAATATCATCGACGCAGTAGACATTTTCATAAATTTACGTTCAATAAAAGCAATGTATTGGCAATGCTCCGCCTTGATATGGCCACTTAAACCTTTTTGGTGTCGTAAATTAAAATATTTATGGCTATGCGTCCCTAAGGGTAACTCACCAGAAATTTCAGCAATAACATCCCCCGTATGGATTAAAAACAATACTTCTCCCCAAGTTGCTACTTCTTCCCAAATGGTATCAAAATGGCTGCCATCGACAATTTTTGCTCTGGGTAAAGCCTGAATGACTTGCGTCAATGTAACATGATGATCTTGAGCAATCTTTTCTAATACTTCCTCGGGGTGGGTTTGCATATATGCAGCTAAATTAGCTAAATGGTTTTGTTTATCTGTCATAATAATATCCTTTAATTACGAAGTTTTAATGTGGATCTTTTGCTTGCTTAATAGCGGAATGAGGCATCATTTGTTGGCTACCAGTCGTTCGTTTTTCTTGCGCCATTTTTTGTTGTAATTCAATATATTCTGGATTATTGAGTTGTAATAATAACTGCTGTAAAGCTTGCAAGATATTGCTTGACCAAAATCGCCCAGATAATGTCAAAAGCAGGCAATGATCTGTATTTTGTAGAAGCCCTACTTGATGCCATTGATTGATTAATGGTTCAAACAATTGATAGTGCTGTGTTAATTGCGTCAAATCAATTCGCCCTTTTTCAATACCTGCTTGTAATTGATATAACCATTCGCCTATTAATGGTTTACCTGTTAACATCATAATTGGCTTTTTACCTTGATCTAATTGGGTGTAATACTGATTTAAATCTCGATGGATCATAAAAGATTGACCACCTAGCCGCCCACCAGCACAAGAGCCGAAAGCAAAGAAATTCGAACCTTGTTTAATTAAAAAATTATATAAATTTCGTTCACGGCTAGTTTTCGCCCAATGTGCATTAGTTAAATGAACCCAACCTTGTTTAGCAAAAAATTCAGCACCTTGATGATAAAAACGACACTTATCAGTGACAGACGGTATTTCAATACGTTTATTTTCAACACCTTTAGCAAGTGGTGTTGTAGGCAATAAATTAAGGGAATAAAGATCAATGCCATCTAATGGCAAATTATTAGCAATATCTAAATCTCGTTGCCATGTTTGAGGGGTTTGATCGGGTAAACCAAACATTAAATCACACACTAAAGCAACACTATCTCGTGCAGCTATGCGTTCAAAGTTTTTAATGATTTGTTCTTCAGTTGATGCTCGCCCTAACCTTTGTCTAATTTGAGTATTAAAGGTTTGTACACCTATAGAAAAACGATTAACACCAGCTTGAATATAGCTATCAACACGTTCATCATCAAAATCAGAAATGCGCCCTTCAATCGTAATTTCACAATCAGGTGCCAAAGGAGCGTGCTGTTTAAAATAACGAATTACTCTGGCTATTTGCCCACTAGCCAAAGCCGAAGGTGTGCCTCCACCAAAATAAATGGCATGAATTGGAGCAGATTGCATCGCTTTATTATCTATTTCAAGCGATATTTCTTTTAATAAATAATCGATATAGGTTTCAGTATTAAACTTCCGTAATGGGTTTTGATAAAAACCACAAAACTGACAATGAATATCGCAAAAAGGAATGTGAATATAAAT
>NZ_LZGZ01000319.1:0-5321 GCF_001690515.1 Gilliamella sp. Fer4-1
ATTTTAGAGCACTGTTTCTTCTTTTGTGCTTTACATTTCTTTACAAAGCTTACTTAAGTTTTGCAATTCTATTACAAAAAAGTCATTTAGCAAAATATTTTATTACTTTTTTTGATCTTTTTTTATTATTTTAGAATTTCTTTATATAATTCAATTTATTAATTTGTATTTTTTTGCTAATTTCATTACATTTGATTATATCTTTATGAAAAACAATGATTAAATAACGCCCATATTTTACGTAGGATGACATAAAAAATGTTAAAAATAATAAGCTAAAAATACTATTTCAATAAAAACTTAAATTTTGGCATTAGGTCTTTATGTAATATTTCTGCTCTTTTACAACAGCTATTGTTGTTTTATTGTCCTTCATTATAAATCTCTAAGTTTTCAGGCTCTTTAGATTCTGAAGATTTTTTACTTTCAGTTCTTTTTTGTTCTAATAATGACAAATAGTTATCATCAATCCCTTCAGTAATATATTTTCCATCAAAAACAGAACACTCTAAATGATGAATATTAGGATTTTGCTGTGTAATTGAATCAATTAAATCAGATAAATCTTGAAAAATAAGTTTATCAGCACCAATATCTTTTGCTATTTCATCAACCGTTCGATTATAAGCAATAAGTTCACTGGCAACAGGCATATCGATCCCATAAACATTGGGATGTCTAATTTCTGGTGCAGCAGATGCTAAATAAACTTTTTTGGCACCAACTGAACGCACCATTTCAAGAATTTCCTTTGAGGTTGTGCCACGAACAACAGAATCGTCAACTAATAGTACATTTTTGCCTTCAAATTCAATACGATTCGCATTGAGTTTTCTTCTTACTGATAATTTACGTGTGCTTTGTCCTGGCATGATAAAAGTGCGACCAATATAACGATTTTTAACAAACCCTTGGCGATAAGGTTTATTTAAAATACGCGCTATTTCAAATGCCGCATCGCATGATGTTTCGGGGATAGGGATGACAACATCAATATCAATATCCTTCCACTCTCTCGCTATTTTTTGCCCAAGCTTTTGCCCCATCAAAATACGTGATTGATAAACCGATACGCCATTCATTAATGAATCTGGTCTTGCAAAATAAACATATTCGAAAATACATGGGTAATATTGAGGATTATTAGAACATTGTTGAGAATATAATTGGCCATCTTGAGTAATATAGATGGCTTCGCCTGGTTCGACATCGCGCATAAATTCAAAATCAAGAATATCTAATGCGACGCTTTCAGATGCAACCATGTATTCGACTTTTTGATTTTCAAGAGTACGTTTGCCTATCACTAAAGGGCGAATCCCATAAGGATCACGAAAAGCAACAAGACCATGACCAATAATCATCGCAACACAAGCATATGCGCCTTTAATAATATTATGTACATTATGTATTGCGGTAAAAATATTATCTGCGGTTAGAGGATAAGTTGGGAATTTGTCGAGTTCGTGAGCAAAAATATTGAGTAAAACTTCAGAATCAGAATTCGTGTTGATATGCCTTCTTGCTAGCTCAAATACTTTATTGCGTATTTGTTCAGTATTGGTTAAATTTCCATTGTGGGCAAGAGCAATACCATAAGGTGAATTAACATAAAATGGTTGCGCTTCGGATGGATTGGAACTACCTGCTGTTGGATAACGGATATGCCCTATGCCCAAATTACCTTGCAGCCGTTGCATATGATGTTCTTGAAACACATCTCTAACTAAGCCATTTGCTTTGCGTAAACGAAAGCGATTTTGATTATCAATAGTCACAATCCCTGCGGCATCTTGCCCTCGATGCTGCAAAACAGTCAATGCATCATAGATCGATTGATTAACAGTACTATACCCTACAATACCAACGACACCACACATGCTATAGTTACCTCGATTTATTGTACTAAAAAAGAAGAAGACTGCTGTATAAAATCAAAAAACCAACGAATAATAAAATGAAAATGTGGAATTAGCTGCGATTGCACCCAGTAAGGTGATTGCGATAACGGTGTAAAAGTATCAACTAAAAAGAGTATTGCAGCAACAACTAAAACTCCTCGTAGCACACCAAAACAGATACCTAATATGCGATCAGTGCCAGATAATCCCGTTTTTTGAACTAATTGACCAATAACATAAGACACTATCGCACAAACCAATAGTGTAGTAATAAAAAGGAGAACAATAGCTACAGCAATACGTATTATATCGCTATCAAAATAAGCTAAATAATCGGTAATATAGATATAAAATCGGCTGGAAATAAAAAAAGCTAAGATCCAACTAATTAATGATAATGCTTCTCGTATAAATCCTCGCACAATGCTAATCAATGCCGAGAATGCAATCACTCCGATAATCGTAAAATCAATCCAATTCAACATAATAATTCACAATTTTATATTAATAATATTTTATTTTAATTACTGTTTACAACATAAAAAAACGATAGCAACCAATAAAACAGAACTTAATTAGCAACGATCATACCTTTTAATTTTGTTAGATTATTTAAGTTAATAATGACTTGTTCTGCTTGCTTTTTATTAGCATATGGGCCAACCTGTAACTTAATTAACTGATCAGGTTCAGGCTTTTGTGGTATTGTTCTAACGTTATAATTATTTAACCTTAATAATGCAACTAATTCTTCTATTTTTTGCCTATTTTTCAAAGCAGTAAGCTGGATCATATAAGGTTTAGGTTCTTGTTGCGAAGTTGAAGAATTAGCTATCGTTGTTGAAGTGTCGATATCAACAATATCTGGCGAAACAAATGAACTTGGATTTTGCTCTGAGTCTGATATATAAGAATCTTTTGATCTATCACTGGTTAAATTGTCATCAAAATCATCTGGGGATTCTACTTCACGGTTTTGCTGAGTAATCACTTCTGGTTGCAAAATAGGTGTTGTCGAAGTTCGTAAGTTGGATTTATCCGTTATAATGGAAGGGATAATTGCTGCGATAATAAGCAATAATGTAGCAAAACCTACAAGGCGATTCCTTACTTTATTTTGGTTTTTGGGGCTAATTTTTTGATTGTTCACCATGTTCAATTTCACTTAATGCTCTGTTTCAGCTAAAACCTCTGATACCGTATGAAATGAGCCACATACCACAATAATATCATCCTCTTTAGCATCTTGAATTGCTGTTTGATAAGCAGTAGAAACTGTATCAAATGTTGATATATTAAGCTCACCTTTACTTAATAAGTGCTGTTTTAATACTGCTGCGCTACAACCTCGCTCACCATAAAGTGAAGCGCAATACCATTTATCCCCTTTTAAAATGGACAACGTACTTTTAATATCTTTATCTTTAAGCATACCAACAACAAATCTAACTTCACTAATACTTGGATATTCCATTTTTAGTTTTTCCAATTGTTGTGTTAAATAGCCTGCGGCATGTGGGTTATGTGCGACATCAAGGATCACAAGAGGCTTTTTTTGAATAATTTGAAAACGCCCAATCAATTTAGATTTTGCCAAACCTTTAGTTATTTGTTCTTTGGTTATTTTAAGTGATGAGTAACTTAAGGCAGCAATTGCGGTTGCGGCATTAGCTAAAGGAACATCGGCAATAGGTAGATTGTCATATTGCTTTATTGGTGATTTAAATGTCCAAGCATCTTCGCTAACTTGTTGATAGTGCCAATCGCCATTGACCGCATGGATAGGACAACTGGCTAATTTAGCTGCATTTAAGATGGATTCAGGTATTTCTGGCTCGCCTACAATAGCAATACTTTTAGGCTTGAAAATACCTGCTTTTTCTCGTCCTATGCTTTCACGGGTTTCCCCTAAATAATCAACATGATCAATGCCAATTGTGGTAACTACGGCTACATCAGCATCAACAATATTAGTTGCATCAAGCCTCCCACCAAGCCCAACTTCTAATATAACAACATCTAATTTTGCTTGTTTAAATTGATAAAGCGCAGCCAATGTTGCATATTCAAAATAAGTAAGCGATATATCGCCTCTGGCTTTTTCTATTTCTACAAAGGCTTTTATGGTGTTTTGTTCACTTGACTCTTGATTATTAATACGTACACGTTCTGTAAACCGTAATAAATGAGGTGAACTATAAATGCCAACTTGTAAGTTAGCCTCAAGCAATATCATTTCAAGAGTTCGGCATGTTGTGCCTTTGCCATTAGTGCCTGCAACAGTAAAAACATAAGGTGCAGGTTGTAATAAATTTAGGCGTTTAGCTACCGTTTTGACTCGTTCTAAACCCAAATCAATAGTTGTAGGATGTAATTGCTCTAAATAACAAAGCCATGTACTTAAATCGGACATGGCGTTGGGTTGTTTGTTTTGCATACTCAATTAAACTGTCTCGTTTAGAGTAACATCATTAAAAGGATCCGGCTGTTTCATCAGTTTTGTTATTAAACTGGCAATCTTAGGTCGCATATCTTTACGATGAATAATCATATCAATGGCGCCTTTTTCAAGTAAAAACTCACTGCGTTGAAATCCTTCAGGCAATACTTCACGTACAGTTTGTTGGATCACTCGTGGCCCAGCAAAACCGATTAACGCTTTAGGTTCAGCTATATTAATATCGCCTAACATTGCCAAACTTGCCGATACCCCTCCCATTGTGGGGTCGGTCATGACTGAAATATAAGGTAAGCCTTCATCTTGCATTTTGGCAAGAATAGCACTGGTTTTTGCCATTTGCATTAATGAAAATAATGCCTCTTGCATTCGAGCTCCACCGCTTGTTGAAAAACAAATTAACGGACATTTATCGGCAATAGCTTGTTCCGCTGCACGAGTAAATAATGCACCAACAACAGAGGACATCGATCCACCAATGAAAGAAAACTCAAAACAAGCGACAACGACAGGTGTACCAAACAATGTCCCCTTCATTACCACCATCGCTTCTTTTTCGTGAGTTTCTTTTTGCGCAGCAGTTAAACGATCCTTATATTTTTTAGTATCTTTGAATTTTAAGATATCTTTAGGCATAAGATCTGTGCCAATTTCGACATCTGAACCATCGTCTAAAAAGCGGTATAAGCGCACACGGGCGGGAATATGCATGTGGTGATCGCATTTTGGACAGACTTCTAAATTAAGATCCAGTTCAGCCTGATAAATAACTTGCTCACAGTTACTGCATTTTGTCCAAACACCACCAGGAATATTCGCCTTTTTATGATCTGACGATATATTATTTTTACTAAGAATTTTTTCAATCCAGCTCATTATGATTCTCTCATTCTGGCACTCTTTACAAATTTCGGAGTATTGTACAATACTTTGTACTAATTCTTAATAGTTGTTTTTATTTT
>NZ_LZGZ01000320.1:0-2539 GCF_001690515.1 Gilliamella sp. Fer4-1
AATAACTTATTGCAATTAATTATTTTAAATGATTATGTTAATTACCTAATTTAACATCAATCACTTCAATATTATCTTTACCACCATAGATATCATACCAAGGAGTAGCATATTGTTTTAATATTTTGTTAAGATGCTCAACATTTTCGCGGCCAGTTTGATCTAACCAACGTTTTAATCCCTCTTTTCCACCATTTGCATAGGCGGCAACGCCTTCAAACCATGTAGCTCGTCCACCAAGGATGCCACTATATTTAGCGCCATTTTCACCAGCAAAAATGAGTTCTTGGTGGAAGGTTTTTGTTGGCACGCCCGCACTTAAATAAATGAAAGGACGCGTTGCGGCATCGCTGGCTTGTTTAAAGTAGTCAGCAGCTTGTTTTTGCGTGTAGACAACGACGTTGTTGTCGTTAAAGCCTTCGACATTTTTAAAAAGTACAGGAACTTCGACTTTTAAAATATCAATGTAATATTGCTCTTTAGTAAATTCTTTAATGGTATTAATGACTTTTTGTGGTTTGATTTTTGCAAATTCTGGGCTTTTATCGTCAGTTATCGCGTTATCATATACTATAGGTTCAACAAAAACGGGAATATCGGCAGCTCTTGCCTCATTACCTAAACGTTCTAAAAAAGCGTGCTTTTTATCTAAAATATCTTGAGGATCATCAGGATTATAATAAACCAATACTTTTGCGGCATCCGCGCCTTTTTTTATTAAACGTTGTAATGAATCTTCTGGCAAAATATCGGGCAATCGTCCTGGCGTATTGGCGTCATAGCCCGTCTTTTCGTATGACATGATTAATCCAGCATTGCTATTTTTTGCCGCCATACCTTTAAAACCATATTCTTCATCTAACAAAATTGCGCTAACATATTTAGTTAATTCTTGAGAAACAAGCTCCTTAAATTCATACACCATATCAATATGATAACGATCTTTACCAACCGCAGATTCCATCATCTTAACCATTGAACCACGTTGATCAATCGCTAATGCAGCAATCACGCCATCTTGGTTTGATAGTTGTTGCATACGTGTGAATTTACCACGAGAAATACATTTTCTAGCCATTTTATAGCCTCCATTTAGTTAGTTTCTTTATTATATTGCTTTTTTTTGGTTGTTTATTAATCATTTGTGCTAGTTACAGCGATATCCTCAATTTAAACCAATACCATTGTTATCTAATGGCATTATGATTGAACTTAAGTTACCACTTTAGTAATTATCGCCTTTAAAAAATAGTTGACTTATTTTCAGCCTATATCAGTATGCTGCATATGTTTATAACAACCCCTTTTTATAACAACACCACAAATTTATTTTTTTCAAATTTCAATGAAAGGCTATGTTCATAGTATAAATTATTAAACAATGAATATTATTTAATAGAATTGTGAAACCACTCATATTTTTCAAAAATAATTCGTTTAGAATAAAAAGCAATTATGTTTTAACTTTAAAATTTATTTAGGAGAAAAAAATGAAGGCAGCAGTGATTAAGCAAGAATGCGATGGTCAAGTTGAAATTAAAGATATTCCAGTTCGCCCATTAGAAGCGGGAGAAGCATTAGTTGACGTTGAATATTGTGGTCTTTGTCATACTGATATCCATGTAGCATCGGGTGATTTTGGCAAAAAGCCAGGCCGAGTTATTGGTCATGAAGGTGTGGGAATAGTGACTAAAATTGCTCCTGATGTAAAGAGCCTTAAAATTGGTGATAGAGTTAGTATTGCTTGGTTTCATGCTGGATGTGGTACTTGTGAATATTGTATTTCTGGTCATGAAACATTTTGTCGTAATGCGTTAAATTCTGGATACAGTGTTGATGGCGGTATGGCAGAGCAGTGTATTGTTAAAGCAGATTATGCGGTTAAAGTACCTGAAGGATTAGATCCCGCACAGGCAACAAGTATCACTTGCGCCGGCGTTACAACCTACAAAGGCATTAAAGTTGCCGATACCAAACCGGGGCAATGGCTTGCTGTATTTGGTATTGGAGGTTTAGGAACACTGGCTATTGAGTATGGTAAAAAAGTGTTTAACAATAAAGTGGTTGCAATTAGTAATAGCGATAGTCAATTAGAATTGTGTAAAAAGTTGGGGGCAGATTTAGTCGTTAATCCTAAAAAAGTGGATGATGTAGGTGCTTATATCAAAGCGCACACTGAAGGCGGTGTACATGGTGCTGTTGTGACCTCAGTGACGAAAACAGCTTTCAATCAGGCTATTCATTCAGTACGCCCTTTAGGACGTGTTGTTGCCTTAGGTTTGCCTTCAGAAACTATGGACTTGAGTATTCCGAAAACAGTGCTTGATGGTATTCAAGTTTTAGGTTCACTGGTTGGTACTCGTGAAGATTTAGCCGAGGCATTTCGTTTCAGTGCTGAGGGTAAAGTAATACCAATGGTTGAAAAAAGACCATTAGAAGATATCAATGACATGATCAACGAAATGAAAGCAGGTAAAATTCGTGGACGTATGGTTGTGGATATGAAAATGAAGAAATAGAAATCACTTTTCAGTAATCT
>NZ_LZGZ01000321.1:0-4358 GCF_001690515.1 Gilliamella sp. Fer4-1
AGATACAAAAATGCATTTTGTGAATTAGTGTATGGAGGTATTTGAGTTTCCTTAGATAAAAGATCTTCCATATCCTTATTGTAATAAAGTTCTTTTTGAAAACCCTGCGGAGAAAGTGACCCTTCCAAATAATTTTTTATAATATCTATAGAGTTCATTTTTTATTACCTCCTAGCGGTCTAAATTTATCAAGAGCCGTATGCTGTTCTCTAGTAGCCTCACGAAGACTTCCAATATCTGGTTCTTACTACATTCCATGAAGAGGTATCACCATTAGGCAATGACTTATCGATAGCATCACCTCTCTTTCATATTTTGAATCGTACTTTGCATGATAATCCCTACGGATCTATCCAAGTCAATCCATTAGTCGCATACTGATACAGATTAAATTCACCTAGCAACCCAATTGGGTCAGGCTAGATAAAGTGGACTATATCAAGGCATAATACCTAAAAGTATTGTAATATAAATCCGTTTTTCTGTCTAAATATTGGCTCTGATATCTGAAGTTTTGATCTATTGATGCGTGTTCAATTTCCTGAATCCCTTTACTCCCAGAGCTGATAATTTCTTCATCTTCACTGCCCCTTTTGTCTATATGTGCCAGAGGTTCGTAGCAACTCTGTCCGGGGTAGATATACAGGCTGCTGTGCTGATTCGGGCTGGTTTTCTAAATCATTATTAAGCCATTCTAGCGGATACGGTTGTAGGGGGCTGTGCTATTTAGCTGATGTTTTTCGATATGCTAGCCAAGAGCATCGTAGATATTGGAATGCCAATATCTTTTCAAACAACAAAATTAAGAAAAGGTAATGAAGATTATTATTCAATAAATTCTAGAATATATTTCTAAATTAACTATATATAGCCAACTCAGGCTTACAAAAACCTATAACAAAATCCATTAATTCTAAAATAATATCTTCTTCGTCAAGATATCTCAGGTTTTGTAAACAATCATACATGCAAATCTGTGGCATGCCTTTATTTTTAAAATCAACTAATAACTTTCTAATTTCCAATAAATCTTTATTTGAAGATATTTCTTTTTTCATATAATCAAGGAATTTCTGTTGTTCTAGCATTTTATCCATTTACTTTTTTAATTAGCCAATGCTGTTTGGTATTTTGAAAGAAGCATCGACTGTTTAGGTTGAATTGCGCCATGTCCTGATTTGTTTTGTACGTGCTGCAAATCATTACCAATGATCTGTTACATACAGGAATATCCCTATTAGGGCTAGCACTCAATGTTCTAGCTGAGTCTACAACTTTGGATTTACTTTTCTTTTTTGTCATTCTTCGAAATATGTCTGAATAATTTAATCCCCATGCTTCGATACAAGTCAACCCATTAGACGCATACTGATACAGATTAACGCCACCTAGCAATCCGGCTAAATCAGTGAATCTACATGTATCAGGATAGTATCACTTTGAAAGCCCGTTATTCTTAATAACTTCATTATTGTGATTTCAATTCTGCAATTTTATTCTCTTGCCACCACAGACAATACCTTTCGTAAAAGCTAAACCTATTGCACGTTTTGCACTTTCAAAAATATAACTATATAAACTCTCGTAGTTTTCAAATTCAGGATCTAAAATGAAAAAATTTTCATTTAACGGTTTAAAAAAACTTTCTTTTACTTCTCTTAATCCATATGGAGCCTGGTTTTTATCAGGAATGCAAATAGAGATAGAAATAACATACTCCTTATCTGATGGATAGCGCATTGATCTTTTGAAAACCCCAATACCATTTGTAGCCCGAGAATTAATCATTATTAAAATACGCCACCCATTTAAATCTAAAATATTTATTCGCGGTAACAAGTTATCAATATATTTGTTCAATTCTATCCACATGAAATGCATATTCACATTGTCATTTATTTTTGGTACTTCAGTAGGCAATGACACCATTATTTTTTTTCCCATAATATACCTTGTAAAATAGTTAGCACCACTTGTTCTTTTTAGTACTGGGTCTATAACGTTTGTCTTTTTCTCGATTGGGTGGCAATTCATGTTTTAATATTCTTAAAAGCCTAACTCTTCTTGCCTCAATTCTTTTCATTTTACCTTTAGTTATTCCTCTATAAGTACGGACTACTTTCGATTCTGCATTGCCAAAGTTAGGGGCTTTTCGTACTTTTCTTATACTCGTATAAGCACGTCTATTATCCGCCAACCATTACATCTTCTGCTTTACTAATTCCTGTTTTAGCACGGCGTTTAGATTCCTATCCATTACATCATATAAAACCCAATCTCAATTAGTGTCATTACTATTTTTATACCATCCAAGTGTATCAATCCAAGTCAGCCCATTCGGCACATACTGATACAGATTACACCTACCTAGCAGCCCAATTGAGTTGGACTGGGTAAAGCGTCCTATATCTGGATCATAGTACCTAAAGGTATTGTAATGCAGTCTAGTTTTTCTGTCTAAATATTACCCATGATATCTGAAGTTTTGCTCTATTGGTTTGTGTTCGGTTTCCTGAATGCGCTTACCCTAGAGCTGATAGCTACATTCCCAGAGTTATTCGCCGTTTGCATCGGTAAAGCCGTTCTGGTCGGCGTAGAAGCAGCGGATATATTGTTTTTAATTGCCGTCTGTGCCTATACGTGCCAGTGGCTAGTCGTTGCTCTAGTGGGTGTAGATATTCAGGCTACTGTGCCGATTCGGGCAGGTTTCCTGTATTTATTGTTAAGCTATCCCATAGGAACGGGTACGGTTGTAAGGTTTGCCTGTGCGCCTGACTGATGTTTTTCGATACGTCGACCTAAGGCGTCGTAGGCGTAGTTGTAACGCTGGTTGTGGCTAGCACTTTGTTTTTGATGCAATAACTCTCTATCTTACATATATCTAATTATTGAGCTAACTTCTATAATTTTATTTTTTAGTAATATTTAATTTCATATTTACCAATTACATCAAAAATATGATCATAAGTGCTGAGTACTATACGTTGCCTTCCTTTTTTATGCACCTCATCAACTAAATCAAAACTAGATTTTAAATATTGCTCATAAGGATACTCATCCATTCTATAAATAAATAAACTATAAATATCACTGAAAGTAAATGTAACTTTAACTTCTGGAACATTCGATATCTTCGGTTTACAGCCTGATAATGCTAATGACGTATTAACAACTAAAGTAAATGGCATACATTCTAATTTTACGTCAGATAATATTAATGCACTTCGCGCATAAATTATACCGTATTTTGTTTGAATTTCTTTTGTATTCATATTATTTACACCTCAATTTTATTGATTTACCACTGGTTTTAGTTGTAAAACGCCGCCATAAAGTAGCTGAAGACAGATCCACTTAAGTAGCCCATCTAGATGGAGCCTTAGAAATTCCAGCCTTTTTAGCAGTATAAAGGCGCCTATTATCCAAACTAAAAACGCACCTTGCGATAATAACTTTGTTTGTATATCAGTGGGTAAATCAAGCTTTTTTATTTTTCTAATAGTCTCTCGATTATTTATGTATGAATGATAATAAGACTATGTATAAGTTTATTCACTTTTTTATCGTTAAAGATTGTAAATATTGCCGATTTTTTGATTAAAGTAATGCATATATTTTCTTTAATTGTCCACAATATTTCTTACTATACGGTATTTTTATTTTTTTTAGATAATTAATTAGGTTATCAACATCGTTAGTAAGTAAATAATACTCTAATAAATGAATAATAAGAAAATTTTCATAGGGTGCATTAACTGAAATAGTGACATCCTTTTCATCATTCCCTTCTTGTTCATCTGGTTCATCAAAGAGAACGACAAACTTAATCGCTATATATTTCAAAAAAGAAGCAAGATTATTCGACAATATGTTTTTTAAATCAGATAAAGTGGCACCAGACAAATTTATTTCATTTGCATCATATTCAAACAATACCGATGGCAATTCTTTTCCGTTTGTCATAATTTTATATTTTTTCTCTAATTTATCTAATGCCGTTTTATATAATGAGCTATTTATAAAATCTCGAATTTCATTAATGTTTATCATTTATCAACATCTCTTACTATATTTATAACACTATAACCAATGTGTTTATATGGATTGCTTTATGCTTCCATGAGGTTTATTTGGCAATCATCATCATGATTAAATCACTTTTTACTTTTATCATGGCGAGTTTTCTACTCTTTTGTTGCACTATTTTAGAGGGGCGTTACAGCTTAGATTATAATAAACAGATACATTATCTCCCTACAAAATATTAAGGAAACTATTACTATTAGCACATTTATAAATTATTGTTAGATAGTTATATTAAAATAATTATGCCGTTTGAACAAAAAAAAGTCCTGCAT
>NZ_LZGZ01000322.1:0-5091 GCF_001690515.1 Gilliamella sp. Fer4-1
ATTAACGATCAAAACAGAAGGAAATGTTTTAATTGGTTGTGTATATGATAAAGGCAATTATTGGCTATCAAAATTCAAAACATTCAAGTAGATTATTCATCTTTTTTATTCACAGCCAGATGGGTGCACCATCAACAGCCTGTATTACGGTTCCGACAACCTGCACCGCGAAGTATTACGCCACAAGAGCGGCTGAACACCACATTCAAATATGACTGCAACACAAACCAACCCAGCGTGACTAGCATTCTACCCTGCCCAGTATCTTAACAGAACGCAGCTACCAGTACGATCGCCTCGACCGATTGATAAGCACAGAATACAGCAACCTGATTCTCCTACATTTCAGAGGATATCACTACGACGGCCTGAAACGCCGTATCGAAAAACATCAGCTAGGCAGCGCAGACAACCCTACAACAGTACCCGCATCCTGTAGAATACCTTAAAAATGATTCAGAAAACTAACCCGAATCAGTACAACAGCCTGTATATCCATACCAACCTGAACGGCTCTCCAGAAAAGCTTACCGATGCAAACAATGACATCGTCTGAAAATACTGCTATCAGCTCTGGGGTAAACATATTCAGGAAATTGAACATCAATAGAGCAAAACCTCAGATGTCATGAATAATATTTAGGCAGAGAAACTGGACTACATTACAATACTTTCAAGCACTATGATCCAGATATAGGAAGCTTTACCTAGCCAAATCCGATAGGATCACAGGGTGGCTTTAATCTGTATCAGTATACGCCTAATGGGTTGACTTGGTTGGATCCATTTGGATTAATGAGTTGTAAGCTAAATCATCAAACAGGGAAAGTTATAAAAAATATGGATATGCCCGTAATCAACATGGTTCTCAAATTAATGCACAAAAATTAATTGACCAAGAAAAAAATCCAAAAGACTCTGAGCCTATAAGGCATTTAATGATAACAAAATAATAGAGGAAGCGTTTGCTAAAGCACCAACACACATGGAGCACATGATGTTAAAGTATCACAATTATCAAAAATATATTATCCTGATAGAACAATAAAAATAATGGATATTGTAAGATTTATAAGAGTAGTCATTAGAGGCAAACCTATTATAGCCTGTCCCTATATTCCTGGAGATTAAAATGGAAACTATATTTGAGGTTAACTATCAAAATCCCATAGGCGATATTGATGATGATATTGATGACGAACTAACTCCTTTTCAATATGCATTGGAAGAATTGAGAAGATATGCTGAACCTGAGTTTTACATTAAACTGAAAGGCGACTATAGAGTACATTTTTACATTTATGCGGACATAACAGCATGTTATGAAGACATTGTTAAATCTGTCAAACGAGTAAAAAATAATTGGGCAGGCAAAGATGATATTTGGTTTTGTGAGCAAGGCTCTGATTTTTACTTCTATTATGAAATTAAAGATAAAGGCGTAGAACTTGAATATAAGAAAGGACCAGATGTAGGCATATATAATGGAAAAATTCCTGATATGAAACTTTTTATCAGTAAATTAGAGTACATTCAGGTTTGGGAAACTTTATTTAAAGAATTATCGACACTTATTGAAGAAAAACTGAATAAAAAAATTAACTTACCCTTTTAATAATGTTTAAAAGTATTTAATTGGTTTGGAAGACATAAAAACCAATACAGTGTCCACGGACAAATCGGCTGCAAACAAACCAACGGCGCTACCCAGCACTACCACTACGACGCCTTAAGCCGGTGTATCGAAGAACATCAGCTAGGCAGCGCAGGCAACCCTTATAACCGTACCCGCTTCCTGTGGAATGGCTTAAAAATGATTCAGGAAACCAGCCAGAATCAGCACAGCAGCCTGTATATCTATACCGACCAAAGCAACTACCAACACTGGCACGCATAGTTAAAATAGGTAGTGAAGATGAAGAAATAGTTTACGTCCACGCCGATCTAAATACTTCAAAACCAGAAAATAAATTTGGTCGCGTTCCTCACTTTTATACTGCTGATGATTTGTCTGATGATCCTCTCCAACCAAAAGTAAGATATAATCAATATGGTAAACATATTCCTGAAAATATGACAAAAATTACAAATGCTAAAGGCAAAAAATAATGTCATTATCTTTAAAAGAAAGATTGAAATTATCAGTTATTGAAAAAGAAAAAAAGGCAATTCTTCAAAATATCTCAAATAAATTACGGATTGATAATAACAGCTATTCGATAACGTTTGAGTCGCATGATTATAATGTCTTTTTGTCAAAATTTATTGATAATATTGAACATCAGTCAGTAGATTTATCAGTAAAAGAAAATTTATTATTTAACCGATTTTGTGATTTTTTGAGTAGTATTGATACTAATGATTTAGTAGTTTTTCAAATTATCACTTGTAATACATATTATTATTTAAAATTGCATATTAATAACATTAAGCAAAATCCAACATTATTTTGGAATATGACAGTAAAGAATAGTAACAAGACGTTAGAGTGTTTGCTAGTTGCCATAAATAACTCTTTTGGATTTTCAATTTTACCAACAGAGAATTTTTATGAGTTAAGAATATGGAATGGTAATAATGAGTTGACTTAGATTGATCCTTGGGCTTAAATAATGAATTGTGTGCTTTTGGAAACAAAAGCAAGCCCAAAAACCAAGAGCAAGCAAAGATATTGATACTGATAGCACTGGTATGGTAGAACCTCAGGTTGATAAAAAATTACCGCAAGGTGCATCAACCACATTAGATCCTAATAAGTCTCCATTAACTGAACATTACTATACAATACCTGAAGGAAAATCATTCCCTAATGGATTAGGTATTAAACGTGATATATTCATGAATGAATTTAAAAAATTATTTAACTCAATTTCTTGTGAGTATGGTAGTAACAAAATGAAAGATAATACAATTTTTTCTATAGAATGGTTTAATTTAAAAGAATCTGAAACAAATTTATTTTCTTCTAAATATTATTTTAGAAAATCAGAATGTTTTTTCCAACAATTACTATTAGCATTAAACACATTATCAGAACAAGGAACAGCGTTAAGATTCATAAGAGATGATGATTTTAATGACGAAGAATTAGAAATATTAATTCCTATAATTATAGACATATCAGTCAATGGCAATATTGATAATATTCCTATAGCTAGAGATATATTAATCAAATTTAAAGAGAATAAAATCGTAAAACATAAATTAGGCAGTATGTTGGATCATTACCTTGCTTCTTTCGATGACTTTATATACCGAAGATTAGCTGAATTACTACTATACTTAAATTTCTCAGACTTAAAAATCAAATTAATGAATAAATGCCTAAAAAGTAACAATAATGACTTAATTGAACTATATCAAGATCTTATTGAAAATTAAAATAATAGATTAGTATTTAGATAGAAAATTGAGAGACACCATTCTATATTATTTTGTGTATTTGCCAGTTAAAGGTAGCGGTTGATTCTGCCATCAAATTCTAAAAAATGAACCGGTGCCAAATCAGTTAAAACCTTACAACAGGTGAAAGACATAGAGTCGACTTTGTGGTTAAAAGGCAAATGGCGTCCTTATGAGATAACAAGTAAAACTGCCTCTAAGCATAAACAATTAGCAAAAGAAGCTCGGATACATAGTACAGGAAGTATATATGTGAAAAATAAAAATACTAACGAACTGATCGAAATTGAAAGTATATCAAAAGTTATAAGGCAAAATAATGAATAATGAAGATTTTGAATTACATAATATTCCTATGTTATTAGGCGCAAATAAAAGTAAAGAATATCAAAACCAAATAATAAGATTATCTACTAGTTTATTAACGTTTCTCAAAGAGAACCATTTACTAATTAATGTAGAGCCATTTGATCTAGAGGGAAATTTGAAAACTGATTTTATATTAATGAAATCTGCTGTTACGGAAGATGGTTTTGATTTATTCAGGAAATATGTATCTGGATGGCTTAAATATTTAGATAAAAGTACTGTAGAAAATAAGTATGAAAATATTAGTCGTTTGGAAAAAGGCTTAGCTAAAATTAGAGAGTTAAAGAATTTATAAAATTAAATACTACGATTATCTAAAATTTTATTATATTACTATCAAATCAAGGCATTTTAATATATAGATTAGTCGATTTGGCCAAAATCTAAGATTAAAATACAATGTTTAGCACATGTTGACCGAAGTATCCATCGAATACCCAAGCTAGTGAGCGTTACGGCTATGTCTACAACGCCTTAGGTCGACGTACCGAAAAACATCAGCTAGACAACGCAGGCAAATCCTACACCGTACCCGCTTCCTGTGGGATGGCTTAGCAGTGATTTAGGAAACCAGCCCGAATCAGCACAGCAGGCTGTATATCTATACCGACTAGAATAACTATGAAGCACAGGGAAGAGCTGGTGTTCCTGAAAAAGAAAATTGGTATACTAAGAAAAATCGTAAAAATTCATAAAGAAATTAGCAAATGTTAATGGAGATATCATGCACCTAGTATATGAGCTTACACCTTCATCAAACGAAAATAGTGGTATCAAATTTGGTGGAGGAGCATTTATTGACGGCAATTGGCCCCAAAATCCGTTAGGTGAAAATTTAACATTATTATTCACAATCGATAATGATAAATTATCTGATTCTATTAGTGGAATTAATCTTCCTAAAGCTAAATATATTTCCGTATTTTCAACATATAATGAAAATAGATATTTTTTGGACGATATTGTTTATTTCGGTGATGATGCAGAACTTGATCATTTAAAATCAGGATTTACCAGAGTTACACTAACTGAGACATCAAAATTACGTGAAAATAGTAATAGTCTTGTTCCTCAATATCTTGAATTAGAAAAGACACAACTAAAGAATAATGAGTACCCAGCATTTTCTTTTTTGTCAAATAAAATACCCAATGGCATTGTGGCTTGTGAAAAATTGCTAAATGAATATGATTTTATTGGCCAATTATATTCATCAGATATTCCCGTTCATGATGGTGGAGCTTTATTTTTATCTGATGCTATTGGATATTTGTTTCTAAAAAAGAAAATTGATGATTTTAATAATGCAGGACTTTTTTT